>JBKOZW010000018.1:0-8277 GCA_046726095.1 Actinomycetota bacterium | reverse complement strand
GGGGCGCCCCGGGGGGGGGGGGGGGTGACGAGGGGGGGGGGGGGGGGCGGCGCGGCCGCCCCCCCCCCCCCCCCCACGCCCCCGTCCGGCTCCCGCGTGACCTCCGCCCCGGCGTCCTCGAGCTTGGTGAGGAACAGATCGAGGTGCTGGGAGCGCGCGTTCTCGATCGTGACGTCCCCTCTGGTCGCGACCGCGGCCGCGGCCCACGTCCCGGCCTCGATCCGGTCGGGCACCGCGTCGTGGTCGGCCGGATGCAAGCCGTCGACCCCGTCGACCACCACCGTGCTGCTCCCGGCACCGTGCACCCGGGCGCCCATCGAGACGAGGAAGTCCGCGAGGTCCGCCACCTCCGGCTCGCGGGCGGCGTTGTCGATCACGGTCGTGCCGCGCGCAAGGACCCCGGCGAGGAGGAGGTTCTCGGTCGCGGTCACGCTCGGGTAGTCGAGGGTGATCATCGCGCCGTGGAGCGACGGCGCCTCCGCGACGAGGAATCCGTGCTCGGACCTGACCGTCGCGCCCATCCGCTCCAACCCCCGGACGTGAAGCTCCACGGGTCGCTCGCCGATCTCGTCGCCGCCGGGGAGCGAGACGCGGGCATGACCGGTCCGAGCGAGCAGCGGACCTAGGACCACGATCGACGCCCGGATCTGCCCCACGAGGTCGTGCGGCGCCTCGAACCCGCGCACGTCGGTCGCGTCGAGCTCCGCGGTTCCACCGCGGAGCTCGACGCCCACCCCGAAGTGCTCGAGCAGGTCGGCCATGACCGCGCAGTCGCGGATCCGCGGCACGTTCCGCACGACGCTGCAGCCGGAGGCGAGCATCGCCGCCGCCATCAGCTTGAGCGCGGAGTTCTTGGCGCCGGAGACCCGGACGGAGCCTGTGAGGGGCGCTCCACCCGTCACGAAGAGACGGTCCATCGCTCGATGGTAGGACACGCGGGCCCGCTGGCCGCTCAGCCCGCGACCGCGATCCGGGCCTGGGCCTTCGCGATCTTGGTCGCCGCGACTTCCTCGTCGTCCGAGGCCGCGCGCTCGGCCTCCGCGAGGCGCTCGCGCGCGGCCTCGACGTCGATCTCGTCGGCCAGCTCGGCGAAGGTCGCGAGGACGTCGGCGCGCGTCACGCCCTCGTCGGTGGAGACGTGCAGGAACCCACCGTCGACGACCGCGACCATCCAGCTCCCGTCATCGAGCTGCAGCCGAAGCGGGGCGATCTCGAGCTGCACCAGCAGAGGCGCGTGTCCGCCGAGGATGCCGACGTCGCCGTCGACCCCGTGCGCGATCAGCATCTGGACCTGGCCGGTCCACACCTCGCGCTCGGGCGTGACGAGATGGATCTCGACGCTCACGCGCCCACGGTCTCCAACTGCTTCGATTGCTCGACGGCTTCCTCGATCCCGCCGACCATGAAGAAGGCCTGCTCCGGCAGGTGGTCGTACTCGCCCTCGCAGAGACCGCGGAACGACGCGATCGTCTCGTCGATCGGCGTGTACTTGCCCGGGATCCCGGTGAACTGCTCCGCGACGAAGAACGGCTGCGACAGGAACTTCTGGATCTTCCGCGCTCTCGTGACGACGACCTTGTCCTCCTCGGAGAGCTCGTCGATCCCCAGGATCGCGATGATGTCCTGGAGATCCTTGTAGCGCTGCAGGATCTCCTGCACGCGTCGCGCGACCCGATAGTGGTCCTCGCCGACGTAGCGCGGGTCCAAGATTCGGCTCGTCGAGTCGAGGGGGTCGACCGCGGGATAGATCCCGAGCGCCGAGATCTCCCGCGACAGCACGGTGGTCGCGTCCAGGTGGGCGAACGCGGCGTGCGGCGCGGGGTCGGTGATGTCGTCGGCCGGCACGTAGATGGCCTGCAGCGACGTGATCGAGCGGCCGCCCGCGGACGTGATCCGCTCCTGGAGATCGCCCATCTCCCCCGCCAGGTTCGGCTGGTAGCCGACCGCCGAGGGCATCCGTCCGAGGAGCGTCGAGACCTCCGAGCCGGCCTGGGTGAACCGGAAGATGTTGTCCACGAACAGCAGGACGTCCTTGTGCTCGACGTCGCGGAAGTACTCGGCCATCGTGAGCGCCGACAGGGCCACCCGGAGCCGGACGCCCGGCGGCTCGTCCATCTGGCCGAACACGAGCGCGGTCTTCTCGATCACGCCTGACTCCGTCATCTCCAGGAACAGGTCGTTGCCTTCGCGGGTGCGCTCGCCGACGCCGGCGAACACCGACACACCGCCCTGCTGTTCGGCCTGGCGGCGGATCATCTCCTGGATGATCACCGTCTTGCCGACCCCGGCGCCGCCGAACATCCCGATCTTCCCGCCCTGCACGTACGGCTCGAGGAGGTCGATCACCTTGATCCCCGTCTCGAGCATGACCTTCTTCGGTTCGAGATCTGCGAAGGGCGGCGCCTCGCGGTGGATCGGCCAGCGCTCCGTCGTGTGGATGTTCGCCGCGTCGGTGTCCAGCGGGTCGCCGAGCACGTTGTAGACGTGACCGAGCACACCCTCACCCACGGGAACCGTGATCGGTGCCCCGGTGTTGATCACGCGCGCCCCCCGGACCAAACCGTCCGTCGGCTTGAGCGCGATCGCCCGGACCTGCGAGTCGCCGATATGCTGCGCGACCTCGCACGTGATCGTGGTCGTCTCGCCCGTGATCGTCGCGTCCACCGTCAGCGCGGTGTTGATCTCGGGCAGCTGGTTCGGGGGGAACTCCACGTCCACCACCGGACCGATCACCCGCACGACGCGGCCGTTCGCGTGTTCGTTCTGGTCAGCCATCTCTCAGTCCTCCGCGGTGGCGCCCAGTGCTTCGGCCCCACCGACGATCTCCAGGATCTCGGTCGTGATCTCGTCCTGCCGCGCCCGGTTCGCCTGGCGCGTGAGGACCTTCATGAGCTCGTCCGCGTTGTCGGTCGCCGCCTTCATGGCGCGGCGTCGCGCGGCGTTCTCCGACGCGGCGGACTCCAACAGCGCCGCGTACACCTTGGTGATCAGGTACTGCGGCAGCAGGTGGTCAAGGATCTGTGCCGGCTCCGGTTCGAACAGGTACTCGGCGGGCACCGAGTCCGACCGCGTCCCGGCGACCTCCTCCGGCGCGATCGGCAGGAACCGCTTGACGGTGGCCCGCAGCGTGAACGCGGACCGGAAGTCCGTATACGCGCAGTAGAGCTCGTCGATCGTGCGGTCGGCGAAATCCTCGATCAGCCGGCGGCCGATCTCCTCGGCCTTCTCGTACGGCGGGACCTCGCTGAAGCCCTGCCACGACTCCTGCATCGGGACGCCGCGGAACCGGAGATACCCCACGCCCTTCTTGCCCACGGCGTACAACACCTGCTCGAGGCCTCGACCGCGCACGTCGCGGAGCAGCTGCTCGGCGATCTTGAGCACGTTCGCGTTGTAGGCGCCCGCGAGGCCCCGGTCCGACGTCACGACGAGCACGCCGACCTTGGCCGGCGACTCCCGCTCCTCGAGCAGCGGATGATCGAGCGATGCCGAGCGGGACGCGACGTCTTCCATCACCTTCGTGAGCTCTACCGCGTACGGTCGCGACGATTCGACGCGCTGCTGCGCCCGAACGATGCGCGAGGATGCGATCAGCTCCATCGCGCGGGTGATCTTCTTCGTCGACTGGACCGAGCGAATCCGTCGACGGACGATCCGGAGCTTGGCGCCCACGCCTAGCCGGCCTCGGTCGGCTCGGGGGTGTCGCCCTCCTGGTCCTCGTCGTCGTCGTCGGCGGAGGACATCCGATCCCAGCCGATGTCCGCCCGGACCTCGTCCTTGGGCGTCGTGCGGCCGAGCGCAGACTCCGAGCCCGGCTCCTCGCCGGTCGCCGCGAACGTCGCCTTGAACTCCTCGATCGCGCCGCCGAGGATCTGAAGCGTCGCGTCTTCGAGCTTGCCGGAGCTGCGGATCGTCTCGAACACCTCGGGGTGGCGCGCCTCCAGCGCCTCCTGGAACTCCTCGACGAAACGCTTCGCGTCCTCGACGGGGAACGCATCCAGGTGGCCGCCGGTGACGGTCCAGATCGCGACGACCTGACGCTCGACGGGCTGCGGCTGGTACTGCGGCTGCTTGAGCACCTCGACGACGCGGGCCCCTCGCGCCAGCTGTTGCTGCGACGCGCGGTCGAGCTCGGAGCCGAACTGGGCGAACGCCTCAAGCGCCCGGTACTGCGCGAGGTCGAGCCGGAGGCGACCGGCGACGTCCTTCATCGCTTTGACCTGCGCCGCGCCGCCGACGCGGGAGACCGAGACGCCCACGTTGATCGCCGGACGGACCCCCGAGAAGAAGAGCTCCGCCTCCAGGAAGAGCTGTCCGTCGGTGATCGAGATCACGTTCGTCGGGATGTACGCGGAGATGTCGCCGCCCTTCGTCTCGATGATCGGGAGGGCGGTCATCGAGCCGCCGCCGAGCTCGTCCGAGAGCTTCGCGGAGCGCTCCAACAGACGGGAGTGCAGGTAGAAGACGTCGCCGGGGTAGGCCTCGCGACCGGGCGGACGCCGCAGCAGCAGCGAGATCTCCCGGTACGCGACCGCCTGCTTCGAAAGATCGTCGTACACGATCAGGACGTGGTCGCCGTTCTCCATCCAGTGCGCGCCGATCGCCGCTCCCGAGTAGGGAGCGATGTACTGGAACGGCGCAGGATCCTTGGCGCTCGCGTTCACGACGACCGTGTACTCCATCGCGCCTTGCTCGCGGAGCGTCTCGACCACCTCGGCGACCGTGCTCGCCTTCTGTCCCACCGCGACGTAGATGCACTTGACCGCGGCGTCGGTCCCCCAGTACTGCTTCTGGTTCAAGATCGTGTCGAGCGCGACGGCGGTCTTCCCCGTCTGACGGTCACCGATGATCAGCTCGCGTTGTCCGCGGCCGATCGCCGTCATCGCGTCGATCGCGGTGATGCCCGTGTACAGCGGCTCCTTCACCGGCTGGCGCGAGACCACGTTCGGCGCCTGGACCTCGAGCGGACGACTGTCGTCCGACGAGATAGAGCCCTTGTCGTCGAGCGGCCGCCCCAACGGGTCCACGACGCGACCGAGGAACCCGTCGCCCACCGGGACGGACAGGATCCGCCCGGTCTGCTTCACCGGGTCGCCCTCTTCGATCGAGGTCGCGTCGCCGAAGATGATGCAACCGATCTCGTCTTCATCCAGGTTGAAGGCGAGGCCGAGCAGCCCGCCCGGGAACTCGAGCAGCTCGTTCGCCATCGTCTGTGGAAGACCGGAGACGCGGGCGATCCCATCGCCGCTCTCGATCACCTGGCCGATCTCTTCCCGTTCGACCGACGGGGTCCAGCTCTCGACGTTCTTCCGAAGCGCCTCGGCGATCGAGGCGGGGTCCAGGTTGAGTGCCATCAGGTCTTCAGCTCCCGAGTGCTTGCTTCGCGTCCTCGAGCCGGCTCGCGATCGAGCCGTCGAAGACGAGGTCGCCGACGCGCGAGACCACGCCGCCGACGAGGGTGGGATCGACGACGACCTTCGCCTCGATCTTCCGGCCGGTCGCGCTCGAGAGCGCGGCCTCGAGCCGCTTCCTCTGCCCGTCGCTCAGTGGAACGGCCGAGCGAACCTCCGCGACGGCTTGTTCGCGCTGCTCCGCCGAGAGCGCCGCGACGCCCTCCGCGATCTTGCCCAGGTCCCGAGCGCGGTCCGATTCCACGAGGAACGAGACGAGGGTGACGGTGGCGTCGTGGGCGCGGCCGCCCAGGATGTCGCGGATCAGGGCCCGCCGGTTCTCGAGCGGGAGCGCCTTGTCCGTGAGGGCGTCCCGCAGCTTGGGGTCCTGCTCGACCGCCTTGGAGAACGCGAACAGCTCGTCGCCGACGCGGGCGAGGACGCCTTCGGCGACCGCGACCGCGACGAGCGCCGCGGCGTAGCCGCGGACGCGGTCGTTCTTGCCGAACAGCCGGTCGAGGATCTCGGGCATCCGACGCTCAGTTCCGCCGGTCCGTGCCCGAGGCGACCTGATCGATGTAGTCGTCGATCAGGCGCTCGTGCGACTTGGTGTCCAGCTCGGCGCCAACGACGCGCCCGGCCAGCTCGACCGCGATGTCACCGACTTCCGTGCGCAGCTCGTTGAACACGCGGTCGCGCTCCGCCCGGATCTCGTCCTGCGCCCGCGCCACGATCAGTCGTGACTCCTCTTCGGCCTTGCCCTGGATGTCGTGCCGGAACTGCTCCGCTGTCGCGCGCGCCTCTTCGATGATCCGGTTCGCTTCCTCGCGAGCGCCGGCGAGCTGCGACCGGTAGTCGACCAGCTCGCGCTCGGCCTGCTGGCGCGTCTGCTCCGCGCTCTCGAGCTGACCCTGGATCTGCTGTCGGCGCTCCTCGAGGAGCGCGTTGACCCGCGGCAGCACCCACTTCCACATGAAGACGAACACGACCGTGAACGCGAGCGCGCCGACGATCAGCTCGCTCGCATGCGGATAGAGGTCTTCCTTGTCGCTGACCGTTTCCTGCGCGAGGACGGCGATAGCTCCGAGCACGGTCCCGTCCTCCTCAGATGATGAACGAGAAGGCGATGCCGAACAGCGCGAGCGCCTCAATCAGTCCGATGCCGATGAACATCGTCGTACGGACCTGATTCGCGTATTCGGGCTGCCGCGCCGACGCCTCGACCGACTTGCCGATCAGGACCCCGAGGCCGATCCCGGGGCCGATCGCCGCGAGGCCGATCACGAGCCCCCGCCCGATGGTCTGCAGACCCGGCGTGATGTCCGTGGCCTGTGCGACGAGATGGAACATCGTTGCCTCCCTTTCCTAATGATCCTCGGCGAGCGCGCCGCCGATGTACGAGCCCGTGAGGATGGCGAAGATGAACGCCTGCAGGACCGCGACGAAGAGCTCGAACCCCACGAGGATGACCGAGAACACGAACGAGACCGGGACGAGTAGCCACGTCTTCGGACCGTTCTCCAGGAAGAAGACCGTCCCGAGGAAGAAGATCGCCAACAGGAAGTGCCCGGCGAGGAAGTTCGCGGTGAGACGGACCGTCAGGGTGATCGGCCGGATGATGATGTTCGAGACGAACTCGATCACCATCAGGATCGTGTAGCGCAGCCACCACGGGGCATCGCCGATGATGCACGTGTGCTTCAGGTAGCCGAAGAATCCGTGCTTCGCGATGCCGACGGCGTTGTACGTGACCCACGCGATGATCGCGAGCGTGAGCGGGAACGCCACGCGACTGTTCGCCGAGAAGTTGAAGCCCGGGATCACCTCGAAGAGGTTGCCGATCAGGATGAAGAAGAACAGCGAGGCGAGGAGGGGGAGGAACCGGTCCGCGTCCTGACCGAGCACCGGGATCGCGATCTGCTCCCGGACGAACGCGATCCCCAGCTCCAACATCGTCTGGAGCTTCCCCGGCACGACGGTCGGCTTCCGGAAGGCACGGTAGAACAACACCAGGAAGAGCACGAACGTGAGGAGCACCAGGAACGTGATGAAGTTCAGGCACAGGTGCCAGCCGCCCAGGTCGAGTCCGGGGCCCCAGCAGCCGTAGACGAAGTCACGCGTGCTCGGCGCCTCGAACGTCGCCGCGAGGACCCCCCGGATCAACGGGCGGCTCCCTCGAACGACCACATGTCCGCCTGGAGCCGTCCGGAGAGCGTCCTCGCCTCGAGGACGAGCAGGCAGATGGTGACCGGGACGAGCGTGAGGGCGAACGCGAGCGGTGAGAACCACTCGAGGGTGTTCAGCAGCACCAACGCGATCGTGTAGACGATCAATCGAGCGACGAAGCCTCCCATCGCCACCGCGAACAGGATCATCGGAGAGATCCGCGCCGCCCACCCGACCGACAGCGCCGCCGCCACGAAGTTGACGAAGACGATCACGACCGCGATCGCGGCCGACCACGCTGCGGCGCTGCCGGAGAAGACACCCCCGGCGACGAAGGCGACGATCAGGGCGATGGGCGCAAACGGGAGCGCACGGCGGATCGCCTCGCGCTCCGGCTCAACGTTCGCCACCGTTGCCCCTCCCGTACCGCAGATAGACGATGTAGACGCCGCCCGCCCCGCCGACGATGATCCCGATCGGCAGGAACACCTCGTGGAGCCCGACGAGCCTATCGACCAAGTAACCGACGCCTCCCCAGGCCAGCATCCCCGCGATCAGCGTCGATGTGATGGACCACCCGGTGCCCATGCCCGACCAGGCGCTGTCTCGCCGCGTGTCCCCGGTCATGAGCGCGGGCAGTATAGGCGGGCGCTTCCGATCACGTCAAAGTCGCCGAGCCGCGTTTCCGCAGGTCAGAGCCTATAGACGATCCGCTTGTGAA
>JBKOZW010000017.1:0-6114 GCA_046726095.1 Actinomycetota bacterium | reverse complement strand
CTACCGGGCCGTCGCCGCGAACAACGCACCGCACCTGGTCCACGTGTCGACGGCGTACGTCGCCGGCGTCCAGAAGGGTGTGATCCCGGAGGGCCCGCTCGAGCACAAGGTCGACTACCGCCTGGAGACCGAGATGGCGATACAGGCGAAAGCCGAGGTCGAAACCGCGTCGCGCAAGCCCGAGATGCTCGAGCACTTCATAGCGAAGGCCGCCAAGGACCACTCGCGCGCCGGACCCAGCACGGTGAGCCAGGACGCGGAGGAACGCCGCAAGCAGTGGGTCGACAAGCGACTGATCGAGTACGGGCGGATGCGCGCGCGGACGCTCGGCTGGCCGGACGTCTACACGTTCACGAAAGCCCTGGGCGAACGCGCGGTCGAAGACATCGCGCACGAGCGGCAGCTCCCGCTCTCGATCGTCCGCCCCTCCATCATCGAATCCGCGCTGGAGCATCCGTTCCCCGGCTGGATCGACGGGTTCAAGATGGCGGACCCGATCATCCGCGCCTACGGGCTCGGCCAGATCCCGGAGTTCCCGGGGATCCCCGAAGGGATCGTCGACCTGATCCCGGTCGACTACGTGGTGAACGCGATCCTGGCCGTCGCCGCGACCCCTCCGCCGCGCGGCGAACCGGCCCACTACAACGTGTCCAGCGGCGACCGGAACCCCCTCCGCTTCTACGAGCTCTACGAATGGGTCCGCGCGTACTTCGAGGCGCATCCGCTCCCGGAACGCGGCCGTGGGGAGCACAAGGTCCCCGAATGGAAGTTCCCCGGCAACATCACCGTCGAGCGGATGCTGCGGCGCGCGGAGAAGCTGACCGACGTCGCCGAGCAGATCGTCACGCACCTGCCCAAGTCCCAGACGATGCGCGATGCCGTGTCACGCCTGGATCGCGACAAGTCGCGCGTCGACTTCGTGAAGCGCTATTCGGACCTCTACGGGATGTACACCGAGACCGAGGTGGTCTACACGGACGAGCGGGTCGTCGCGCTCTGGAACTCGCTGAGGCCGGAGGACCAGGCTCGCTTCCCGTTCGACGCCGGCGTGATCGGCTGGAAGCACTATCTCCAGGACGTGCACAGCCCCGCCGTGACGCAGTCGCTCCGGGAGCTCAGCCGGCGGGACCGCGAGAAGCCCACCGTCAGGATCCGCACCCGCGACGAGCCGGTCCTCGCGCTGTTCGACATGGAGGGGACGATCATCTCCTCGAACGTCGTCGAGTCCTACGTCTGGACCCGGTTCGCCGACCTGGAGCCGGACGAGTGGCCCGCCGAGCTCGTGAGCGTGTTCGGGCGGATCCCCACGTACCTCACGATCGATCGTCGCGATCGCGGCGACTTCCTCCGGACGTTCTTCCGCCGGTACGAGGGCGCGAGCGTCGAGGGCGTCCAGGCGCTGATCGACGGTCACGTCGCCGAGTTCATGTTGCAGAAGGCATCGCCGGCCGGCGTTCGGCGGATCCGGGAGCATCGAGCCGCGGGCCATCGCACCGTGATGATCACCGCGGCGGCCGAGCCGTTCGTGCGGCCGTTCGCCCCGCTGTTCGACGTGTTGATCGGGGCCGAGCTCGAGGAGCGCGACGGCCGTTACACCGGGTTCATGTCGCAGCCGCCGCTGGTCGGCGAAGCGCGGGCGGCATGGCTCCGTCGGTACGCTCAGCAGGAGGGGATCGACCTCCGTCATTGCTACGCGTACGCGGATTCGTACTCGGATCTGCCGCTGCTTCGCGCCGTCGGGAACCCGGTCGCGGTGTCGCCCGATTCATCCCTGTACCGGTTCGCGCGCCGGCGACGGTGGCCGATCGAGACGTGGACGATGTCCAAGGGCATGCCCAAAGTCCGGTTCCCGAAAGCGGCGGCGCGGTAGCTCGCGGTCCTGGTCAGGGCCGCCCGGGTCCGCTCTTGCGCGGTGAGAACTCGTCGCAGGTCTTGGAGCCTTCGATCACGCCGCGGACGAACCGGCAGCTGCCGACCGCGAGGGGCGGGAACATGTACTTGCAGACCTTGCACCGGACGGCGGGCGTCGGCGCATCGCGGTAGTTGGCCTGCTCCTTCGACAACCCCCAGACCGATGGCACGGCGACCCTCCCCGGGCCGAGTGTGCGCGCCCCGATGTATGGAGGCAAGCTGGGTTCTCTACCAACCGGTAGACAAACGAGCCCGAGGCAGGCATAATCTGCCACATGGTAGAGAGCCGCGCCGAGGGTTCCTCGTGACGACCCTTGCGTTGGAGTACTTCCGGAGCGCGCCCCGATACCTCGGGGCGCGCTCCGTGGGATCCAAGGTGCCCGGCCTGGTGGCCGGGCCCCTCGCGCCCCTCCGCCTCGCGAGCATCAAGGACCCCACCCCGCCCTCGGGCCGGACGGGGTGGGCCCGCGTGAAGCCGACACTGAGCGGCATCTGCGGATCGGACCTCTCCACCCTCGCGGGAAGGTCGTCGTTCTACTTCTCGCCGCTCGTGTCCACCCCGTTCGTCCCCGGGCACGAGGTGGTGGGCGAGCTCCTGGACGATTGCGGCGACCTCCCGGCGGGACAACGCGTCGTCCTGAGCAGCGTCCTGAGCTGCGAAGCCCGTGGCGAGGAACCGCTGTGCGCGAACTGCGCCGTCGGCGACGCGGGGCGCTGTGATCGGGTCGCGGTCGGGCATCTCAAGCCGGGCCTGCAGACGGGCTACTGCAACCAGACCGGCGGCGGGTGGGGCCGGATGTTCGTCGCCCACCGGTCCCAGCTGCACGAGATCCCGGACGCGATCTCCGATCGGACCGCGGTGTTGATCGAACCCTTCGCGTGCGCGATCCACGCCGCGCTCCGCGCGCGCGTCGAGCCGGACCAGAGCGTCCTGGTCGTCGGGGCCGGCACCGTCGGCATCCTCACCCTGATCGCGTTGCGGCTCTTCGCGCAGCCCGGCCACGTCACCGTCGCGGCCAAGCACGAGAAGCAGCGTGCGGCGGGCCGTTTGGCGGGGGCGGACGAGGTCGTCCGGCCGGAGCACGCCTTGAAAGCCGTTCGCCGGCGATCGAGCGCCGTGAAGCTCACGCCCGAACGCGGGCAGGATCTCCTCCTCGGCGGCGCCGACGTCGCCCTCGAATGCGTCGGCTCGCGCTCGGGGTTGGACCTGGCGCTCCGCTCCGTTCGGGCCGGCGGTCGGGTAGTGGTCTCGGGCATCCCGGCCGGCGGCGCCGATCTCTCCCCGCTGTGGTTCCGAGAGCTCGAGATGGTCGGCGCGTACACGAGCGGGACCGAGACCCTGCCGGACGGCACCCGCATCCCGACGTTCGAGCTGGCGATCCGGGCGGCCGCGGATCTCCCGATCCTCGAGCAACTGCTCGGCGCGACGTACCCGCTCGAGCGGTGGCGCGACGCGATCGATCACGCGATGTCGGCGGGGAAGCTCGGCACGTTCAAGGTGGCCTTCGCGCCACAGACCTAGCAGACAGGAGACCGAACGCACGATGCCACGGCCAGGATTCGTCCTCGAGGTCGACGAACGGACCCCGCCCCTGATCGTGCACGAAGGGGAGGGGTACCGGATGCAGCGGTTCCCGCTGGGGACCCGCGTCGTCTACCCGCCCGACCCCCTGCCCGGCGTCCGCGACCTGAACGCGCACATCCGGCAGGCGTTGCTGAACCCACTCGGTGACTCGAAGCCCCTTCCCGAGCTCCTGTTCGCGGGGATGAAGCTGACGATCGCCGTCGACGACATCTCGATCCCGCTCCCGCCCATGTTCACGCCCGATATCCGACAGCGGATCCTCGAGCACGTGATCGAGCTCGCCGCTCGCGCCGGCGTCGAGGACCTGGACGTCGTCGTGGCCACGGCGCTCCACCGCCGCATGACGGCCGCCGAGATCCGGCGGATGGTCGGCGAGCGTGTGTACCGCTCGTTCTGGCCGAAGCACCTCTACAACTTCGATGCCGAGGACAAGGACGCTCTGTCGCTCATCGGGCAGACCGACGAGGGCGAGGACGTCGAGATCATGCAACGTGCCGCCGAGTCCGACCTGATCGTCTACGTCAACATCAACCTCGTCGCGATGGACGGCGGGCACAAGTCCGTCGCCGTCGGCCTCGCGAGCTACAAGAGCCTGCGGCACCACCACAACGTGCACACGATGCTCCACTCGAGGAGCTACATGGATCCTCGGCCGGGGCATTCCGCGATCAACGACTCCGCCGTCCGGATGGGGCGGCTGCTGGCCGCGAGGGGCGTCAAGATCTTCCAGATCGAGACCACCGTCAACAGCGAGACGTTCCCGTCCCAGCTGGGCTTCCTGAACAAGCGGGAGTGGGAATGGTCGACCAAGGATCAAGCGCTGATGGTCGCGGCGAAGAAGGCGAACGACGTAGCGCCGCCTCGGATCCGCCGCGAGTTCTTCCGGCGGATCGAGGCCTCGTACAAGGTGACCGGCATCAACGCGGGCGAGGTCGAGCCGGTCCACGAACGGACCCTCGAGAACCTGCATCGACAGCAGCTCGTCGAGGTGGACGGGCAGTCGGACATCGTCGTGATGGGGATCCCGTACGTCGGCCCCTACAACGTGAACTCGATCCTCAATCCGATCCTCGTGCACTGCCTCGGGCTCGGCTACCTCTTCAACATGTACCGGAACGAACCGCTCGTTCGCGAGGGCGGGGTCGCGATCATGTACCACCCGGTCCCGTGGGAGTTCCACTCGATCCATCACCCGAGCTACATCGACTTCTTCGAAGAGGTGCTCGCCGACACGAACGATCCGAAGGAGATCGAGGACCGGTACGAGGAGCGCTACGCGTCCGACCCCTGGTACGTCCATCTGTACCGGACTTCGAACGCCTATCACGGCGTCCACCCTTTCTACATGTGGTACTGGGGTGCGCACGGCCGGGACCACTGCGGCGACGTGATCTTCGTGGGTGGGGAGCCCAAGAGCGTGGCGCGGCTCGGGTACCGACGCGCCGACTCGCTCCGCGACGCGCTCGAGATGGCCAAGGACTCCGTCGGGCCGTCGCCGTCGATCACGTACTTCCACGCGCCGCCGATCATGATCGCGGACGTCCGATAGGGAGACCGAGGTGAGCGTGCGGGACGACCTGAAGGAGATGGCACGGGGGTTCCGCTGGGGCCGCCGTCCGATGGTCCCGCGCTCCGCCGAGCGGTTCACCGAGGAGCACGAAGACGCCGGCTTCCCCACCGACTGGGCGCGCAGCCCCGCAGGAGTCGCTGCGCGGCAGGCGATCCTCCAGGGGTTCATGCACCCGCTCGTCAAGAACGAGCTGTCGCTGCGCGTCTACGGACTCGACCACCTCAACGACGTCCGAGGGCCGGTGATCTTCTTCTCGAACCACTCGAGCCATCTGGACGCGACGCTCATCATGTGCACGCTGCCCGACCGGTGGCAGCGCAGGACGGCGGTCGGCGCCGCGCGTGACTACTTCTTCGACGTGTGGTGGCGGCAAGCGTTCACCGCGCTCGTCTACGCGGGGTTCCCGATCGACCGATCGAGGGGTGGCAAGGGCGCGATCGACAAGGCGCGGGACCTGGTCCGCGATGGCTGGTCGATCGTCGTGTTCCCCGAGGGGACGCGCTCGCCGGACGGGCACATGCAGCGGTTCCGTCACGGCGCCGCGCGGCTGGCGCTCGAGCTCGACGTCGACCTGATCCCGATCGCGATCGTGGGCGCGTACCAGGCGATGCCGAAGGGCCGCTGGTGGCCCGGACCGGGACGACCGGTCGTCACGATCCGCTACGGGGATCCGATCCACGCGGCGGAGGGGGAGTCGCACCAGAGCCTGTCGCTCCGGATGCAACAGGCGGTGTCGGAGCTGTTCGACGAGGACCGGACGACGTGGTTCGAAGCGGTCTCGCGGGCCGAGAAGGGCGAGACGCCGTCGCTCGCCGGCCCGATCGGCCCCGGGTGGCGGCGGACCTGGGAGGGCTCTCGACCGATCGCCCGGCGCGGGCGTCCGAAGGCCTGGGAGTAGCGTGCCTCGGATCGGCGGGGAGCGGCGACGCACCACGATCGTCGAGGAGGCCATCCGACAGTTCGGTCGTGAGGGGTACGGGGGGGCCTCCCTCGAGCGGATCGCGCACGGCGTCGGCGTGCGGAAGCAGACCCTCCTGTACTACTTCCC
>JBKOZW010000016.1:0-8957 GCA_046726095.1 Actinomycetota bacterium | reverse complement strand
CTCGTTGGGCCCCCCAACACCCCCCCCCGTGACCCCTTTGCGGGGGCGCGCGGCCCGCTGGTGGGCCCCGGGGGGGGCCCCCCCCACGTCCTGTGGGTCTTCCGGCAGCTGTACCGCGCGGGCTTCCCGATCCACCGGATCGGGCTGCCCCCGCGCTACCGCCCTCCCCGCCCGTCCGACTGGTACTCGACCCGCGACCTGACGGCCTCGTACAACTGCCGGCCCGCGACGGGCAACCCCGGCTCGCTCTCCCAGCATTCGTACGGCTGGGCGATCGACATCAACCCGCTCGAGAACCCGTACGTGAAGGACGGGAAGGTCCTGCGACGCGCGGCGAAGCCGTTCCTCGACCGGACGCAGGACGTCCCCGGGATGATCCATCCCGGGGACGTCGTCGTCCGGTCGTTCGCCGCGATCGGCTGGGAATGGGGCGGCGACTGGCACACGCTGAAGGACTACATGCACTTCTCGTTGACGGGACGGTGATCCGCTCCGCCCGCGCCGAGGGACGGTCCGTTCGGGTACGCTCTCTGGGTGACACCTGCGGATCTCGATCCGAGATCCGCCGCGACGACGTCTCGCGACCCCTCGCACGCATCGCCGTTCCTGGGCGCTCCCTGCGCGGTCAACCGTTGGGCACTCGACGCGCCCACGCACCGCCGAACAGGAAAGGCACCTTCACGTGCAACCAGTGATGACCGAGCCCCGGCTCGGCGATACCCCCGCGTCGACGTTCACGGATCTCGGCATCTCCCGGCCGATCGCGAGCGCCCTCGAGATGCGCGGGATCCGCGAACCCTTCGAGATCCAGACCCTCGTGATCCCCGACGCGCTCGCGCGCCGAGACGTCTTGGCCCGCTCCCGGACCGGGTCCGGGAAGACGCTCGCGTTCGCCGCACCCCTGATCGAGGTGCTGACCGCCAGCGGTCGAGCCCCGTCTGCCCTCATCCTGACGCCCACGCGGGAGCTCGCGGGTCAGGTGACCGAGGAGTTCCGAGCGATCGCCGACGTCAAGCGGCTCCAGGTCGCGGCCGTGTACGGGGGCGTCGGGATCGGTCCTCAGGCCAAGCGCGCCCGCCGGGCGGACATCGTGGTCGCCACGCCGGGGCGCCTGCTCGACCTCGTCGCCCGCAAGCTGCTCCGGCTCGACGGGGTCCGGATCTGCGTGCTCGACGAGGCCGACCGCATGCTCGACATGGGCTTCCTTCCCGACGTGAACCGGATCCTGCAGATGCTCCGCCCCGACCGCCAGACGATGCTGTTCTCCGCCACGTTGGACGGCGAGGTCGGGAGGCTGGCCGCCCGGGTCACGCGTGATCCGGTGCGCCACGAGGTCGGTGGGACGGGGCTGCACCTGAGCGACGCGATCCATCGCTTCATCGTGGTGGACGCGGCGTCCAAGACGCGTGCCCTCGTCCGCGAGCTCGCCGCCGATCGTGGACTCACGCTGGTGTTCGTTCGCACGAAGCACGGAGCCGACCGCCTGGCGAAGAACCTGCGCCGGGAGGGGTTCCGCGCGGGCGAGCTGCATGGCGGGATGTCGCAGTCGCAGCGGGAGCGCGCCCTCGGACGGTTCGCCTCCGGACTCAACGACGTGCTCGTCGCCACCGACGTTGCCGCGCGCGGCTTGGATCTCGACGACATCACGCACGTGATCAATTTCGACGCCCCCGCGGACGAGCGGGACTACATCCACCGGGTCGGACGGACGGCGCGAGCCGGCCGCGCCGGTGAGGGCGTGACGTTCGTGACCCCGCAGCAGCGTTTCGACGTCGGTCGTTTCGCGAGGAAGCTCCGACTGCACTCGGAGTTCGAACGTGCCGGGGGGCAAACCAAGAAGGGGGACGGCATGGTGAGGAAGAACGATGCCGGCGCCGAACGCTCGAGGGCCGTCAGGTGAAGACCTCGAACACCAAAGCGCTGTTCGGGACGCCGACGAAGGGCCGAGATTCACTCGCTCGATCGACGAAGGGCCGGCACTGCTCCCACGTGGGCTGCCCGACGGTGCTGTCCACGTACAACACGTCCGAGACGTGTTGGCTGCACACCCCGCCCTCGACGCGCCATCCGCTCGCCCAGGGCTGAGACCCGGCCGAGGTCAGTCCGGAAGCGCTTGGATCTGACGCTCGGTGAGCCGCTTGGTGCCGCGCGCGATCCTGAGGCCTGCCATCCCGACGGGGGCCGCCCGCCAGGAGGAGGCGTCGAGCAACTCGACCTCCAGGTGCCCCTCGGGCTCCTTCAGCACACGGAAGATCGTTCCCGACTCGGTCTTGTAGAAGTCTTTCCCGTTCAAGGCCCCTCCGTCCGTCGAGGCAGACGCCTTCGGACGTGCATTCCATCTTCTCACGCCGGGACCGCGCCCGCCCGGCACTCGACCGGCTCCCCCAGATGGGGTACGACCTTCGGCCCCCTGTCTCCGGCCCCGGCCGAGCGGTCCGGGGCAAGCCGACCATCGCGCGGGAGTGGTGACCGACCGACCGTGGGAGGCACCCGCGGCGCCCCCTACGCTGTGGCTGCTCCACCGTCCGTCGACCAAGGAAGGGAATGATCAACGATGTCGATGCTCACGGAGAGCCCGGCCGATCTGTGGCCCGAGCTCGAGCGGTACCGTCCCGCGTACCGCGACAACAGCGCCCTCCGGGCCCGCCTGGCGGGACTCAAGCTGGAGGACCGGCCGATCGTCACCGAGCTGCACCGCGTGATGGCCGAGCGCGACGCGTTCGCGAGCCACCCCACGAAGAGGTAACGTCCGGCCCTCGGCCGGAAAGGGGTGACGTCCTGGGCACCATCGCCGCGAATGGGACGCTGATCATCGGGATCCTGCTCGGTGGCTTCGTCCTCGCCGGGTACGCGATCTGGTACCTCTTCATCAAGAAGTGATCTGCACCGTTCGGCGCGAGCCGGCGCTATCCTGAAGGGGTCATGGGAACCCCGGCGCTCACGGACGACCCGATCACCGTCACCGACGCTGCCTCGAGCAAGATCCGTCAGCTCGCGGCCAAGGAAGGTCATGCCCAGGCGCTCCTACGGCTCCGTGTCATCGCCGGAGGTTGCTCCGGGTTCTCCTACGAGCTCGGCTTCGCGGACGCCGCCGAGGCCGACGACACCATCGTGCACGGAACCGACGACGTCCGCGTCGTGATCGACCCGAAGAGCGTGCCGATCGTGGCGGGCTCGACGCTCGACTTCGACGGGGCGCTGATGGGCGGCGGTCTCAAGGTGCGGAACCCGCAGGCGATCCACGAGTGCGCCTGCGGCGAGTCGTTCAGCATCTGACGCGCGGAGGGGCGGGTACCCTGTCCGGGGATGCCCAAGGCCGACACGACCCAGTGGAGAGACCTCTACCACGAGGTCGTCACCAGCGGCCTGTGCACCGGCTGCACGGCGTGCATCGTGGCCTGTCCGTTCCACGTCCTCGCGTACGAGGACAATAAGCCCGTCCAGCTCCAGGAGGACGGCCCCGACGTCTGCACGCACGGCGACCGCGGCTGCTCGCTCTGCACGCTCGCCTGCCCGCGCTTCCGCGAGTGGGAGTCCGAGATCGACCAGCTCATGTTCGGGCAGGTCCGCAAGCCCGAGGAGCTGATCGGGCAGTACCGCGAGATCTACCTTGCCCGCGCGGCCGCGCCCGAGGCGTTGATGCAGGGCCAAGACGGCGGTGTCGTCTCCGCCCTGCTGATCTGGGGACTCGACAACGGCATGATCGACGGCGCGGCCACGTCGATGCTCTCCGACGAGCGTCAGTGGGACTGTGAGCCCGCCGTCGTCACCGACCGCGACGGCGTCCTGGCCGCCGCCGGGAGCCGCTACACGTACAGCGCCAACCCGCTCGCCCTGCTGAAGGCGGCCGAGATGGGCCTTTCCAAGGTGGCGCTCGTCGGGATGGGGTGCCAGACCTCGGTGACGGGGGTGATGGAGGTCCGCCGCGTCAACAAGTGGCGGAAGAAGATCGCCTGGACGCTCGGCCTGTTGTGCTCCAAGTCCTTCACGTACGACGGACTGATGGTCGAGATCGCGCAGAACGAGTTGGGGCTCGACCTGGATCATCTGGCCCGCGTCAACATCAAGGGCAAGTTGCTCTTCTACACGGACACCGGCGACGAGATCACCTACTCGCTCAAGAAGTCGCACCGATTCACCCGACCGGGGTGCCTGCGCTGCCCGGATTTCGCGGCCGAGCACGCGGACATCTCGTTCGGGGGGCTCGGGCAGGAGGGCGGGTGGACGCTCTCGATCGTTCGCACCGAGCTCGGTCAGCAGATCTGGGACCAGGCGATCGCCGAGGGTGTCATCGAGTCGAAGCGGGCGATGGATGAAGATCCCAAGGCCGTGGAGTTGATGTTCCGCCTGGCGCAGAAGTCGCGCGAGCGCTGGCCGACGGCGGATGAGCTCGCCACCGCCGGGGCGACGCCGGGCCTGATCCGCGCGCCGACCGACCAGGTCGCCGGTCAGCCCTCCGCGTAGTCCATCGGGACTAGGCGCGACCCCCCCGGAGAGCCGATCCGCCCCCCCGCGGACCCGATTCACCCCCTCGATCCACCGGCCGATGATCCAGTCATGCGCGGCTCGTCCCGGGTCACGCACCGCTGCAACGGATCCGATCGCGAGGAGGCATGCGGGCACATGGTCGAGACGGCTCGCGCCGCGCAAGCGGCGCCCCCGCGTCGCGACGCCGTCCTGGAGGCCGTGGCGTTCGCGGCCGAGCGGCTGCTGCTCGCGAGCGACTGGCATGACGTCGCGCTCGAGGTCCTCGGCCGGCTCGGCGTGGCCGCCGAAGTCTCCCGCGTGCACCTGATCCGCAACGTGGATGCGGACGGCGCGCTCACGATGCACATCGCGTCCGAGTGGTGCGCACCCGGGACGCGGTCCTACCGGGGGGATCCGGTCGTCGACGGACTCGCGTGGGACCCGAGCCATGCGCGATGGGTCGAGAGGATGCGACGGGGCGAGGCTATCGTCGGGGCGGTCGAAGCGTTCCCCGAACAGGAACGGCCCGTCCTGCGGGCTCAGTCGATCGTCTCGCTCGCGTACTTCCCGATCACTGTCGACGGCGGACTCTGGGGATGCGTCGGCTTCGACGACTGCGAGGAGGCGCGCGACTGGTCGGTGAGCGATCTGGAGGGGCTCCGAACGGCGGCGGCGCTCCTGGGCGCCGCGATCGCCCGCCACCGGCAAGAGGCGCGGTTGGCGTCCGCCGAGTTCCGGTACCGCAGCGTGGTGGAACGGATCCCAGCGATCACCTACCTGGATGTGAAGGAGGCCGACGGCGTCCGCATGGCGTTCGTCAGCCCGCAGATCGAAGCTCTGCTCGGCTACGGCTGCGAGCGGTTCCTCGAGGATCCGCAGCTCTGGTTCGACCTCGTGCACCCGGATGACCGCGCGCGGATGGAGGAGGCGGCGACCGCGACCGGGCAGGGCGGAGCGACGTTCGACGAGGAGTACCGGATGCGGCACGCCGACGGTCACTGGGTCTGGGTCCACGACACGTCGACGCCGGTGGTCGGTCCCGAAGGATCGCTGACGCATTTCCAGGGGTTCATGATCGACGTCACGTCCCGCAAGGAGGCCGAGCGCCTGCTGCAGGATGCGGAGCGCAGGTACCGCAGCATGGTCGAAGCGATCCCGGCCGTGGTGTACATCGACGAGCCCACCGGGGGTGCCCCGGGGGACGGCGCAACGGTGACGTTCGTGAGTCCCCAGATCGAGCAGATCCTCGGGTATCCCGCCGAGCGATTCACGCAGGACGCCCGGTTCTGGTTCGAGATCATGCACCCCGACGACCTCTCGGAGCTGCGCGCGCGGAACGCGTTCAGCGTGGACGACCTCGACCCGTTCGACGAGGTCTACCGGATGCGGCACGCCGACGGGCGGTGGGTCTGGGTGCACGACACGTCGACCACCGTGCTCCGCGAGGACGGGTCCGTCGCCTTCTTCCAGGGGTTCATGTTCGACGTTACGCAGCGCAAGGAAGCCGAGGAGCAGGTGCGCTTCGCGGAGGAGCGGTACCGGGCGATCGTCGAGAACACCCCCGCGGTTACGTACCAGGAGGCCCCGTGGCCGGCCGGCTACGACCAGGCGACGTCGATCGCGTACGTCAGTCCTCAGATCGAGCAGATCCTCGGCTACTCCCCGGAGGACTGGGCGACGCCGGGGTTCTGGATGACGGTGACCCATCCGGACGATCGCGAGGCGGTGCTCGCGGAATCGCAGCGGACGGGGGACAGCGGCGAGCCCTACCTCCAGGAGTACCGGATGATCGCGCGCGACGGGCGCGTCGTCTGGTTCCACGACGAGTCCCACCTGATCCGTGACGCGGACGGGACACCCGTCGTGTGGCAGGGCGTCATGGTCGACATCACCGAGCGGATGGAGACGGAGGAGCGGCTGCGCCGGACGCAGGACCGTCTCCAGGCGCTGATCGACCACATGCCGGCGGTCGTTTACGTCGAGTCCCCGGACAACGCCCCCGAGAAGCTGTGGATCAGCCCCACCGTCGAGCAATTGTTCGGATACACCGCCGAGGATTGGACGCGGACGCCCGACTTCTGGGTCGACCGGATCCATCCCGACGACCGCGCTGCGATCGAGGCGTACGACGAGCGCTCCAACCAGGACCTCGAGCCGTTCGTGGCCGAATACCGGTTCCGGAGAGCGGACGGCGAGTACATCTGGCTCCACGACGAGGCCGTCCTGGTCCCCTCGGCCGAAGGCCCCGGGTTCTGGCAGGGGTTCCTGTTCGACATCACGGCGCAGAAGCGCGCCGAGGAGCAGGCCCGGTCCACCGAGCGCGTCTTCCGCGCGACGGTGGAGAACCTCCCCGCCGTCGTCTATCGCGAGGGCATGGGCGCGAACCCCGAGGACTTCTACATCAGTCCCCAGATCGAGGCACTGTTCGGCTACACGCCCGAGGAATGGGGGTCGACCTCGACCTTCTGGCTGGAGCACATCCACTCGTCCGACGCAGCGGCGGTCGCCGAAGCCAACGCACGCTCGGACGCGGCGTTGGAGCCGTTCTCGGTGGACTACCGCCTCCGGCGGAAGGACGGGACCTATACGTGGGTGCACGACGAGGCCACGTGGGTCCAGGGATCCGGCGGCGAGGGGTGGTGGCAGGGCTTCATGCTCGACACCTCCGACCGGTTCGAGGCCGAGCGTCAGCTCCGCGAGGCCGAGGAGAAGTTCCGGACGATCGTGGAGAAGAACCCCGCGGTGATCTATACGCAGGAGTTCGACCCGAATTCGCCGACCACGTCCCGGACGACGTACATCTCGCCTCGCCAGGACGTGCTGTTCGGCTACACGACCGAAGAGGTGCTCGCCGACCCGACGCTCTGGACCCGCACGATCCACCCGGACGACCGCGAGCGCGTGATCGCGGCCGACGTCGCGAGCAACACGAACGGGGCGAGCGAGCTCTCGATCGAGTACCGGATGATCGCCAAGGACGGCCGGATCGTCTGGGTGCAGGACCGGTCGCAACGGGTCGAGATCGAGGGCAGGCCACCGTTCTGGCAGGGGTTCCTGCTCGACATCACCGAGCGCAAGCAGGCCGAGGAGCAGCTCTCCCGTGCGCTCGAGGTCGAGCGCGAAGCCGCGACGCGGCTCCGCGCGCTGGACGAGATGAAGAACACCTTCCTCCAGGCCGTGTCGCACGACCTCCGGACGCCGCTCGCCGCGATCCTAGGGCTCGCGATCACGCTCGAACGCGGCGACGTCCACCTGGAGGCCGCCGAATCCCAGGACCTCGCGCGACGGATCGCGGACAACGCGAGGCGACTGGACCGGTTGGTGACGAACCTCCTGGACCTCGACCGGCTCGCCCGGGGCATCGTGACGCCGAAGCTCCGGCCGACCGACGTGGGCGCGCTCGTGCAGCGGGTCGTCGCGGAATCGGACCTGATCGCCGACTCGCGCCTGCGGACCGACATCGCCTCGGTGACGATCCCGGTCGACGGCGCGAAGGTCGAGCGCATCATCGAGAACCTCCTCGCGAACACCGTCCGGCACACCCCGGCCATGTCGACGGTCTGGGTCGGGGTCCGCGAGGAGCCCGACGGCGCGCTGATCATGATCGAGGACGACGGGCCGGGCGTGACGCCGGATCTCACCGAGGCGATCTTCGAGCCGTTCCGTCAGGGGCCCGACGCGCCGCAGCACTCACCGGGCGTCGGCGTCGGGCTGACGTTGGTCAGGAGGTTCGCCGAGCTCCACGGCGGGAGGGCGTGGGTCGAGGAGCGTGAGGGCGGCGGGGCGTCCTTCCGCGTGTTCCTCCCGGCCGAGCCGACGCTTCCCGCGACCTAGACGGCTTCCAAGCCGGCGACGACCGGCCGGAGCTAGACGGCTTCCCAGCCGGCGACGACCGGATGGTCGACGGCGGCGGGACCCACCTGCGCGGCGCCGCCTGGCGAGCCCAAGCCCGACACGTTGTCGGCGAACCACTCGGCGTTGATCGGGGTGAACTGCTTCCACTCGCCGGGGACGTCGTCCTCATAGAAGATCGCGGTCACCGGGCAGACCGGCTCGCACGCGCCGCAGTCGACGCACTCGTCCGGCTGGATGTACAGCATGCGGGGGCCTTCGTAGATGCAGTCGACCGGGCACTCGTCCACGCACCCCCGGTCCTTCACGTCGATGCAGGGCTCGCAGATCGTGTAGGTCATCGGCTTCCCCTTTTCACCCGTTTCTACGGTGTTGACCGTGAAATCCTATCGCGTCGACCGGGTGGCGGGGGCGGGCTGCTCCGATCCGTTCGGGGCCAACGCCTCCAGCGTCCCGAGGGCGCTCCGCGCGGGCGCGATCCCGCGAACGAGCGCCGGGTAGACGATCGGGAGGTCCGCCCCCGCCGAGCGGTACTCCTCCAGGCGGGAGCGGGCGGCCGTGCGGTCGCCGATCGCGGCGACCGCGCGGACGAACGGCTCCGGGACCTGGGCGGGGCGGGCCGCCGCGTGGGCCGCGGC
>JBKOZW010000015.1:0-4412 GCA_046726095.1 Actinomycetota bacterium | reverse complement strand
CGTCCGTCTCGAGTTCAACGCGCTCGGTGTGAAGCTCTCCTCCAGCTCGCCGGACCTCGGGCAGGCGGTCGAGACCGTCGAGGCGCGCTACGAGGGCGAGGACCTCACGGTCGCGTTCAACCCCCAATACCTGATCGACGGACTGACGGCCGCGGTCGGCGAGTCGATCCGGCTCGACGTCCGTGACGGCCTGAAGCCGGGCGTCGTTCACGGGGAGAGCGACGGCTACACGTACCTCGTGATGCCCGTCCGCCTTCCCGCCGCCGTGGTGTAGGCGCATCGCGGCCCCGGGGGTACCGCGATGCACCTGTCGTGGGTCGAGCTGCGCGACTACCGCAACCACCCTCACACCAGGGTCGATCTGCGGACCGACGGCCTGTTCGTCGTCGCGGGACCCAACGGTGAGGGCAAGACGAATCTCCTCGAGGCGGTGAACTTCTTGTACGCGCTGGGCAGCCCGCGGGTGAGCTCGAGCGCGCCGCTCGTCCGCGAGGGCGCGGAGTCGGCCTACGTCAGGGGAGAGTTCGAGACACGCGACGGCCGGTCGCTCGTCGAGGTGGAGATCCGCCGGAAGGGCGCGAACCGGATCCAGGTCGATCGCTCGGTCGTGCGCCGCCGCCGCGACCTCCGGCGTGCGGTCCGCGTCGTCCTGTTCGGCCCGTTCGATCTACCGGTCGTGACGGGGGATCCGTCCCGCCGCCGGTCCTTCATGGACGAGGCGGTCGTGCTGCTCCAGCCGGCGCGCGACACGCTGACGACCGCCTACGAGCGCGTGCTCCGCCAGCGGAACCGGCTCCTGAAGGAGCACGACGGTCGCGGTGCGCCCGCCGACCTGGACGCGTGGGACGATCAGCTCGTGCAGACCGGCGCCGCGGTCATGCATGCGCGCGCGGAGGCCGTCGAAGCGATCGCCTCGCCGGCCTCCGTCGCGTTCGAGAAGGTCTGCGGCTACGGGCTGCTGATCGGCTATGCGCCCAACGTCGCCGGCGACGCCGGCGACGTCGAGGCGGCCTTCCGGACCCAGCTGGCGGAGCGGCGGGCCGACGAGCTCGTCCGCAGGACGTCGCTCGTCGGCCCGCACCGCGACGAGCTGGACCTGGCCGTCCGAGACCTGGGCGCGCGCAGCTTCGCGTCGCACGGGGAGACGTGGGTGGCCGCGCTCGCGGTGCGACTGGGGATCGCGACGGCGGTCCAGGAGGCGATCGGCGAATCGCCGATCCTTCTCGTGGACGACCCCTACAGCGCGCTCGACCCCACACGACGGGACCGGATCGCGACGATGCTCGCGGATCGCGACGGCCAGGTCGTGATCAGCGTCGCGGACGAAGCCGACGTGCCGTCGCAGGCCGATGCCGTGCTGGACGTACGCGCGGGAACCGTCACGCGACGGGATGAGGCGGCCTGATGCCGCACTCGAAGGGCTTCGGTCGCCGCGCGGACCGCCGCACGCCCGACCTGGTGCCGATCGGCGACGTCGTCGACGCGTTGATGGAAGAGGACGTGTTCAGCCAGGGGATGCCGATCGCGACGCTCGCGCGGCGCTGGCCCGAGCTGGTCGGGGAGCGGCTCGCACGAGCGACCCAGCCGGCATCCCTGGAGGGCGGCGTGCTCATCGTCCGGGCGTCCGACGGGCCGTGGGGAGCGCAGGCCAGATACCTCGCGGACGAGATCCGCGAGCGGGCCGATCTGGCCCTCGGGACGGGTTCCGTGAAGAGCGTGCGGATCGTGGTCGCGCCGTCGTCGGAGGAGTCGGGAAACCGCAGGTCAGGACACTGATTTCCCACCTCCGGATACGGTCGAACGCGCCCCCCTTCCGGTAAAATACGAGCGTTCGTGCGACGCCCGCCGCACGCCCCACGCAGAGGTCCGCGTTGGTGCCGTGCGGCCCCGATCGGAGGACGCTTGGCAACGCCAGCGAAACGCACCACGACGAGAACGACCAAGAAGCAACCCGGCTACGACTCCAGCAGCATCCAGGTCCTCGAAGGGCTCGAGCCCGTTCGCAAGCGACCGGGCATGTACATCGGTACCACAAGCTCGCGGGGTCTCCATCACCTCGTGTACGAGGTCGTCGACAACGCGATCGACGAGGCGATGGCGGGGCACTGCGACAAGATCATCGTCACGTTGCACGCGGACGGTTCCGCGAGCGTCCTCGACAATGGTCGCGGGATCCCGGTCAAGCCGATCCCCGGCCGCAAGGATCGCCGTCCGGCGCTCGAGATCGTGCTCACCGTGCTGCACGCCGGCGGCAAGTTCGGCGGCGACGGGTACAAGATCTCCGGCGGACTGCACGGCGTCGGCGTCTCGGTCGTGAACGCCCTGTCCGAGAAGCTCGAGGCTCAGGTCCAGCGCGAAGGCTCGACCTACACGATGGCTTTCAACCGCGGCAAGGTCACCAAGAAGCTCACCAAGGGCAAGGGCAGCACCAAGACGGGCACGCTGATCCGCTTCTGGCCCGACCACGAGATCTTCACGGAGGGCGTCGAGTTCGAAGGCAAGATCCTCGCCGACCGGCTGAAGGAGCTCGCGTTCCTGAACAAGGGCGTCGAGATCCAGCTCGTCGACGAACGCTCCAAGACCAAAGAGGTCTTCAAAGCCAACGGCGGGCTCGTCGACTTCGTCAAGTACCTGGCCGAAGGGCGCGAGCCGTTGCATCGGGTCGCGTACTTCGAAGCCAAGGAGTCCGACGCCACGGCCGAGGTCGAGATCGCACTGCAGTGGAACAGCTCGTACCAGGAGTCGTTCCATTCGTTCGCGAACACGATCAACACGCACGAGGGCGGCATGCACGAGGAGGGCCTCAAGAAGGCGCTCACGAACGTCCTCAACCGCTACGCGCGCACCAAGGGCCTCCTCAAGGAGAAGGAAGAGAACCTGATCGGAGAGGACGTTCGCGAAGGTTTGATCGCGATCGTGTCGGTGAAGCTCCGCGATCCCCAGTTCGAGGGTCAGACCAAGACCAAGCTCGGTAACGCATTCATCCGATCGTTCGTCGAGACCACGGTCAACGCGAAGCTCGCGGAGTGGCTCGAGGAACACCCCGGCGACGGCAAACGGATCGTGAACAAGGGCGCCTCGGCGGCCAAGGCGCGGCTCGCCGCGAAGCAAGCGCGAGACCTGACGCGCCGGAAGTCGTTCCTGGAGTCGGGGTCGCTGCCGGGGAAGCTCGCGGACTGCCAGCTGAACGACCCCGCCGCGTGCGAGATCTACATCGTGGAGGGTGACTCGGCGGGTGGTTCCGCCAAGCAGGCGCGGGATCCGGCCACCCAGGCGATCCTCCCGATCCGGGGGAAGATCCTGAACGTCGAGAAGGCGCGGCTGCACAAGATCCTGGAGAACAACGAGATCCAGGCGCTGATCACCGCGATCGGCACCGGGATCGGCGACGAGTTCGACCTCGACAAGGCGCGGTACCACCGGATCGTGCTCATGGCGGACGCGGACGTCGACGGCGCCCACATCCGCACGCTGCTGCTGACCTACTTCTTCCGGTACATGCGTGAGTTGATCGACGCGGGCTACGTCTACCTCGCGCAACCCCCGCTCTACCTGTTGAAGGACGGGAAGAAGGAGGAGTACTTCTACACGGAGCGTCAATGGGACGACTACCGGAACGGGAACGGGAACGGGAAGAAGCTCGACCCCCAGCGGTTCAAGGGCCTCGGTGAGATGGACGCATCCCAGCTCTGGGAGACGACGATGGACCCCGAGCGGCGAACCCTGCTCCAGGTGACGCTCGAAGACGCCGCGACGGCTGATCACCTGTTCACCGTGCTGATGGGCGAGGACGTCCCGTCGCGGAAGGAATTCATCGAATCCAACGCCCAGTACGTCCAGAACCTGGACGTCTGAGCGGGAGGACGGTTCCGTGCCGCAAGAAGGTCTGTTCGCCGGGAACATCGAGCCGGTCCAGCTCGAGGACGAGATCCAGCGCTCGTACCTCGACTACGCGATGTCGGTCATCGTGGGGCGGGCGCTGCCCGAGGTGCGCGACGGCCTGAAGCCCGTGCACCGCCGGATCCTCTGGTCGATGCTCGAATCGGGCCTGCGCCCAGATCGTCCGTACCGCAAGTCCGCTGCCGTCGTGGGTGACGTGATCCGCAAGTACCACCCGCACGGCAACGACGCGATCTACGACGCCCTGGTGCGGATGGCCCAGGAGTTCTCGCTCCGCGCCCCTCTCGTCGACGGCCACGGCAACTTCGGCTCCGTCGACGGCGATCCACCGGCCGCCTACCGGTACACGGAGGCGCGGCTCGCCCCTATCGCGCTCGAGCTTCTCCGGGACATCGAGTCCGAGACGGTCGACTTCGAGCCCAACTTCGACGGGTACGAGCAGCAGCCCGTCGTCCTGCCCTCGCGCTTCCCGAACCTGCTCGTGAACGGGTCGGGCGGCATCGCGGTGGGGA
>JBKOZW010000014.1:0-5111 GCA_046726095.1 Actinomycetota bacterium | reverse complement strand
ACGTCCACCCAGTAGCCGCACGTGACGTTCGCCATCGCTCCGGTCATCGCGCTGGCCCGGTCCGAGGCCATGATCGCGGCAGCATCCGCCACCTCGGACAACATCGGCAACCGCTTCAGCAAGGTCCCGCTGCTCGCCTGGGCGAGGAACTCCTCGGGAGATATGCCGGTCGCTCGCGCGTGACGCTCGAACGTCTCCTTGATATCCGGAGCGTCGGGCGACCCCGCGGAGCGGATGATGACCAGACGGATCCCGTGGGGACCGAGCTCCGCTGCGAAGCTCCGCCAGAGACCCTCCACCGCCGCGCATGCGACACCGAAGCCGCCGTGATACGGCTCGGGCGTCGGAGCGACCGTGATCGACATGATCACCCCGGATCCTTGCCCCAGCATCCGTCGTGCCGCCGCGCGAGCCGTGAGGAACTGCGTCCGCGTCGCCTTGATGACCGGCTGGGCGAAATCCTCGAGCGACATGTCGACGAGCAAGCTGCCCTGGATGTCGTCCAGGCCGATGGCGTTGAACAGGATGTCGATCCGCCCCACGCGGGTGAGGACGTCGTCGAGGTGACGCTCGATCGCGCTCTCATCCAGGGCGTCGACCGCGGCAGCCTCGGCGGCTCCGCCCGAGCCGTTGATCTCCTCGGCGACCGGTCGGACATGCGCCTCGGTGCGACCGGCCATGAAGACATGTGCACCTTCTCGGGCGAACACACGGGCCACCGAACTCCCGATCGCGCCCGCTCCGTAGACGACCGCGCTCCTGTTCTGGAGCAGCATCCCAGCCTCCTTGCGCTCGAAAGCTGATCGCACGTTGTTACGACGCGCTTCGGTTCGTGAACTCATCGCTGGCAGCGCGCGGGGCATCTCCATTTGACCGTCCTCGGGGCCCCTGATAGACCGGAACGGTCCTGACTCCAGAACGCGGGGGACACGTGAGTCGCCAGCGGATCCCGTTCATCTTGGTCGCCACGTTGGCGTTGTTCGGGACGCCGATGCCGGCCGAGGCCGTCTTCCCTGGCACCCCGGGCCTCATCGTGTTCAGCGACCGCGAGAACATCTTCACGATCGCACCGGACGGATCACCCCCGCTCAGCCAGCTGACGTTCAACGGTGACAACGAGAACCCGCGGTGGTCGCCGACCGGTGACTGGATCGTGTTCGACCACGCCGGTGACATCTACGTGATGTCGGCCATGGGGCAGAGCGTCCGGCGGCTCACGTTCCTGGGGAACTCGTTCCAGCCGGCGTGGGCGCCCGGCGGGAATCGGATCGTGTTCGTCCACCAGCGAAGGTTCGGTTTGGGTGGAGACCTCTGGGTCGTGCCGACGGCCGGAGGCGCGCCCACGAGGCTGACCTATCAGAACCGAACGAGCTGCGAGATCGCGCACCCGACATGGAGTCCGCTGGGGGGACGGATCGCGTACCAGCGGGAGCCGCGCGACGCCGATGGACTCTGCACGATCCCGTGGCGTGTCGAGGTGATGCGGCTCGACCCGCGGGAGAGGGCCGTGATCCCCTTCGCGATGGAGCCCGACTTCACGGCGGACGGTCGCGGCGTGTTCTTCGCATCGCTCCGTGATCCTGAGGGGTTCGGCCACAACCTCGCGTGGTCGAACCTGCGGGGCGATCGACGGGAGCTTCTGACCTTCTACATCTGCGCCGAGGGCGAAGCGTGCTTCATCGAGGGGATCGGGTCACCCGACAGCGCGTTCCCCGACGCGCCATCGTTCGCTGTGCTCGAGTCGCATCTGGGCGGCACTCTCTGTCTCGTCACGACCTCGAGCGGGAGGTTCTGCGACGACGTGGTCCCCGCCACGCCGTTCCAGATGGATTGGCAGCGCGTTCCCACCGGTTGACGAGGCTGGAACCTTGCCAGGTTCCGAGCGACCCCCACCGGCGACCGCGACCGTGGACGGCCAGGTCCGAGCTGGCCGGGACGCGCCGGTTTGAAAGGTTCCGAGCTACGGACACCCGGAGCGGTGATCGCCCCGATCGGCGCGACACGCATCGTGCCCGGGACCGCCCCGGATCGTGTCGTTGCCCGACACTTCGTCGGTCGCGTCCGATCGATCGTCTCCACGGCCGCCGGAGAGCAGGTCGACCCCCGTATCGGGGAAGACGCCTTGCGAGACCTCGATCGTGTCCAGGATGACGTCGGCGCCCGTGTTCCCGCGCAGGATGTCGTCCCCACGTCCTCCGATCATGCGGTCGCGCCCGCCACGACCTCGGACGACGTCATCGTCGTTCCCGCCGTCGATGTGGTTCCGGCGTCCGTCGCCGACGAACACGTCGGCGAACCCCGATCCGTCGAGGTCTTCGATGGAGAGGAGGGTGTCGTGGCCCTCCCCGTCCGCTCGATGGTCGACCAGGCTGGCCCGGATGCCGTCTCTCGACGCGAAGAACGACACCTCGTCCCGGCCCCGGCCACCGGCGAGGATGTCGGCTCGCTCACCACCCGCCATGCGGTCGTCGCCCCGCTCACCGTCCATCGTGTCGTCCCCGCCCTCGCCCAGGAGGAAGTCGCGCTCGCTCCCGCCGGAGATCGTGTCGGAGCCGGAGCCGCCGTTGATCGCGTCCCGGTCACCCCGCCCGTCGATCGAGTCGTTGCCCTTCCCGCCGCAGAGGCGATCGCGCCCACCGAGCCCCAGGATGACGTCGTCCCCGCCGCCTCCGACCACGACGTCCTTGCCAGAAGTCCCCACCAAGACGTCCGGACCACCGGTCCCGACCTGGGTGGCTGCGGAGCCGAGACAGATCGGATCGGGCGCGGCCTTGCTCGCAACGGGCACGAAGACCGAAAGGGTTGCGAGGCCGAATATCGCGCTGACACAGAGGCTCCGTACGAACTTCGCCCTCGGCTGAACGCGCACGTCGCCGCCTCCGATGCGCTTCGCCTTACCCCTTCGAACCTACTCCATCTCGTCGTCCGATATTTCGCTACTCGGAACCGGGATCCGCAGCCGACCGGCACGACTCGAACGCGGCGGGAGCCACCTCGCGGATCTGCGCCGAGAACCCCTCGCTCGTCATGAGCGTCCTCAGGCTGAGGAGGCTCTCGGTGGGGAGCCGGTCGATGATCACGGCGGCCGCGCATCTCGCCACCGGCCGCTCGAGCCCGCTCTGCTCGACGCCGATCGCGAGCGAAGTCCGCACGAGCGGGATGAGGAGCGCCTTCTCGGCGATGTCCTTCGTCGCCCTCGAGACATCCGGTCCCGGGTCGCACGAACGAAGCGTGAGGATCTCCCCGTTACGGGTCAGCGCAGCGCTGGCCTGCGGCATCGTGGCCACCCACGCGGTCAGCGCCCGTTCCATCTGCGAGGTCTCCTCCAGGTCGTCACCCTGGAACGCCGCGCGCACACAGAACCGATCCTGCGACCTGTAGATGACGTAGGCGTCGCCGCCCCAGCCGTCGACCGCCTGGAGCGCGGTGCCCGGGTCGAGCCGCTCGGCGAGCAGCAGGTACCAGGTGATCGCGCCCAGGTCATCCGCATCCACCTCGGTCTCTCCAGCCTCGAGCGCTGGCTTAGGGACGTCGAGCGGCTCGTCGCCGTCGAGGTACGTGAACGGATCCAGCAGCTGCTCTTCGCTCGTCGGCGGCTCGTCGAACGCCTCGTCGATACGGTCCGGGCCTCCGTCGAGGAGCAGCGCGCCCATCAGACCTTCACCGAGCACGTAGGGGGATTCGAAGAAGGCCCGGATGAAGGGCGGCACACCCTCGAGGCTGTCCCTGGCCTCGGCGGCCGCGCGCTTCGTCTCCTCTCGGTACTGAGCCATGTCCACGTCCGACAACGACTGGGCGTATGCGTGCTCGATCCGCTGGGCATCGCCCTCGACCAGTGCTCGTTGCGCCGATGTTTCGTCGTCCGGCGCTTCGTCCTCCAACGCACTCAGGTCGTAATGCTGGTCCTGGAGCGCATGGGTGAGCTCGTGGACGAGCGTGACGCGCAGCGAAGGCGTGAGCTGCCCGTCGGGCACGAAGACCCGCTCGCGCTCGAGGTCGTAGAAGGCAGCGGTCCCTTCGGTCGAGAACGTGTTGAGTTCGTCGAGGAGGTCGATGTCCCCATCGAGCAGACCGAAGGCGCGCATGACGGCCTCGGTGGCCCGGAGCTCGCGCCGATCCTTCGGGGTGATATCGGTCACTTCCGTCGTGAGCTCATCGCGGAACTCCTCGGGCGTGAGGAAGTCGACCGGCACCGGATGTTCGAAAGTGAGCCCGCGCTCCGCTTCCACGAAACGGACCAGGTCTTGTACGCGCGGATCCCACGCACCGGACTCCGGACCTTCATCCCCCTCTCCGATGCGGGGAACGACGATCGCGGCGGCGACGACGAGCGCGATCGGAATGCCGACGATCGCCCATCGTGACCGTCGTCTCCTCGGCGGCCCTCCCTGCGGTTCTGATCGCCCCGGTGTGGGCGGGCGCATGCCATGGGTCGGCTCGGGCGTCGGCGGCGGGGGAAGTCCCTCCGCGTCGCCTCCTACCCCTGAAGCCATCGTGACCCCCTCACCCGACGTGCCCTGGCCGGTGCTCCTCGACTCACCTCCGAGCAGCCGGGACGAGACTGACGCACGGATGCTTCCGAACCGTAGCGCTACGTGGGTTCGTGGGCACGACTACCTGGTCTTGGGGGAAGCGAGGGGGGCGGCGGTCGCCAGGAAGCGCGGAGCCACTCGGTGGTTGGTCGACCGCTCGAACGCGAACGCGTACCCGATCAGCTCGCGCTCATGGCGAGGGGCGCCGATGAAGCTCAGCCCGACCGGGAGGCCGGCGATCGACCCCATCGGGACGGTCACGCTCGGGTAGCCCGAGACCGCCGCCGGCGAGGAGCTCCCGCCGAGCCCGTGGTGGTCGCCGTTGATGTGGTCGGTCAACCAGGCCGGTCCGCGGGTGGGCGCGACGATCGCATCCAGCGTGTGCTCGGTGACCACGGCGTCCAGGCCCTCATCCCGGGAGAGCCGTCCGCACGTCGTGAGCGCTTCCAGGTACGCCGGGTCGGTGAGCGGTCCCTTCTCCACCGACATCTCGAACGTCTCCTGCCCGAAGAAGGGCAGCTCTTCGGCGGCATGCGCCCGGTTGAACGCGATCAGATCGGCGAGCGTGAGGGGAACCTC
>JBKOZW010000013.1:0-3061 GCA_046726095.1 Actinomycetota bacterium | reverse complement strand
GCGCGGGCCCCGGCTCGAAGAGCCGGGGCCGCGCCGCGTTCGGGGTAGGCTTCCCGCTCGTGAACCTCCGAGCGTCCGCGAAGGCGTCCTCGTTCACCGAGTCGGTGATCCGCGAGATGACGCGGCTCGCCGCCGTGCACGACGCGATCAACCTCGGTCAGGGGTACCCCGACTTCCCCGCGCCCGATGAGGTCAAGGAGGCGGCGCGTCGAGCGATCTTCGAGGATCACAACCAGTACCCGATCACGTGGGGCGATCCGGGGTTCCGGCGCGCGATCGCGCGGAAGTATGAACTCGACTACGGGCTGCGGTTCGATCCGGAAACCGAGATCTGCGTCACGTGCGGATCGACCGAGGCGATGGCCGCAACGTTCCTCGGCATCCTCGACGACGGCGACGAGGTGGTGGTCTTCGAGCCGTTCTACGAGAGCTACAACCCGGACTCGATCATGTCCGGGGCGATCCCCCGATACGTCACGCTCCGGCCTCCGCATTGGACGTTCGACCGTGACGAGCTCGCGCGGGCGTTCGGTCCTCGCACGCGCGCGATCGTGATCAACTCGCCCCACAACCCGACGGGGAAGGTCTTCTCCGCCGAGGAGCTCAGCCAGATCGCGTCGCTCTGCGTGGAGCACGACGCGATCGCGCTCACCGACGAGATCTACGAGCACATCACCTACGACGGTCTGCCGCACGTGCCGATCGCGACGATCCCCGGGATGGCCGAACGCACGGTCACGATCAGCGCGCTGTCGAAGACGTACTCCGTCACGGGCTGGCGCGTCGGCTGGGCGGTCGCGCCGGAACCGCTGATGGCAGGGATCCGCTCAACGCACGACTTCCTGACCGTGGCGGCGGCGGCGCCGCTGCAGATCGCGGGGGTCGCGGCGCTCGGCTTGCCGGACGACTACTACCAAGTCATGCGGAAGGAGTACGCCGCGCGCCGCGACCTGATGCTGCGCGTGCTCGATGAGGTGGGGTTCGCGGCCGACATGCCGCAGGGCGCGTACTACGTCATGGCGGACATCTCATCGCTCGGTTCCGACGACGATGTGGCGGCGGCGCGGTACTTGGTCGAGGAGGTTCGCGTGGCCTCCGTCCCGGGTTCTTCCTTCTTCTCGCGTCCCGAGGTCGGGCGCCACCTGGTCCGGTTCGCGTTCTGCAAGAAGTTGGAGACGCTCGAGGCGGCCGGAGAGCGCCTCCTGGCCGCATCCGCGCGCGGTTGACAACCTCTTGCGGTGTCTCCGCGGGTCGCCGCTCAGAAACGTGTCAACAGGTTCAACGACGACGACCGGGTCCTCGACCGCGCCGGTCAGCCCATCCTTCCCGGGGCGAGGATCCCAGCCGGATCCAGCGCCGACCTGATCCGTCGCTGCACGGCGCGTGCCGGTCCAGGATCCCAGCCCAAGCCCCCGCTGCCGCGGATCACCGGCGCCACGCCGCCGAGCTCGCCCACCCGCTCGCGGAAGGCGCGGAGTGACCCTTCGTCCGCGAACGGCATCCAAGCGAACCCGACGCCGATCATGGCCCGGTAGGCGGGCGTGTTCTGGAGGAGCATCGCCAACCGTGACGGTGTCACGGCGGCTTCGGCCACGATCGGCGCCTGAGGGAACAGCGGTTCCGGGAACACGGAGTCGATCTCCTCGAGCGCCGTGACCGTGCGCGCCGCGTCGGTCTGCTCATCGACCTCCTGCGGCCACCCCTCCAACCGCAGCACGATCCGGTCGGGTTCGGCGAGCACCGCCGCCGGCAGGGGCACCGAGTCCAACAGACGTCGACCCAGGTCCACGCCACCATCGCGGGTCACGAGCGTGCGGGTCGCCTTGGGCAGTGGCCGGACCTTGAGCGCGACCTGCACGATCACGCCGAGCGTCCCGAGCGATCCCGTCAGCAGCCGATGGACGTCGTACCCGGTCACGTTCTTCACGGTTCGAGCGCCGCTTCGCACGGTCCGACCGTCGCCGGTCACGACCTCCATCTCCACGACGGAGTCGCGCATCGTCCCCACCCGGAGCTGGCGGATCGTCGGGCCATCGGTCGCGATCACCCCGCCGACCGTCGCGTCGCCGGGGGTATCGACCGGCCACTCCTGACCGCCTTCGGCAAGCAACGAGGAGAGGTCGCGGATCCGCATCCCCGCCTCGACGACGCAGAGCATCTCCGCTGGGTCGTACGCGACGCGCTCGTCGAGCAGGGTGGTCCACAGCTCGGCGTCGACCTCGGCGGGGTTCCCCTTATCGACGTGCTGGCGCCCCCCTACGACGAGGACCCGGGTTCCCTCGGCGCTCGCCGACCGGAGCGCCGCCGCGACGTCGTGCTTCGCGTGCGGGTGGATCAGATCCACGTGCCCTCCGGCAGCGCTCCATCGCGCGCAAGCGCCGCTGCCGCGTAGTCGCCGCACCGGGCTCCGTCGGGCAGGACCTTCTTCGGGTTCATGCGACCGTCGGGATCGAAGGCGGTCCGCAGGCATGCCTGCGCGTCCAGGTCGTCGGGCGTGAAGACGAGCGGCATGAAGTCGCGCTTCTCGAGCCCGATGCCGTGCTCGCCGGAGAGCGCCCCGCCCGCATCGACGCAGAGCCGGACCAGCTCGTCCGAGGCGGCGAGCACCCGCTCGAGCGTCCCGGGGACGGTCCGATCGAACGAGAACAGCGGATGGAGGTTCCCGTCGCCCGCGTGGAACACGTTCGTGACGATCAGGTCGTGCCGGTTCGCGATCGCGTAGACACCCGCGAGGACCTCCGCGAGCTTCGTCCGTGGGACGACGCAGTCGTGGAGGTGGTAGTGGGGGGCGATCTGCGCGATCGCCCCGAAGGCGGACTTGCGTCCCTTCCATAGGAGCGCGCGCTCGGCCTCGTCCGCCGCGACGCGGATCGTGCCGACGGCGTGGTCGCGAGCCGCGGCCTCGACCGCGCGCGTCTGGGCGTCGACGGCGGCCTCGAGGCCGTCCAACTCGACGAGGAGCACGGCGGCCGCGTCGGTCGGGTAGCCGGCGTGCGCGAACGCCTCGACCGCGCGGACGATCCCCTGATCCATCATCTCGATCGCCGCGGGAACGACTCCG
>JBKOZW010000012.1:0-10065 GCA_046726095.1 Actinomycetota bacterium | reverse complement strand
ACGGGCCGTGGCGCAGCTTGGTTAGCGCGTCTGACTGGGGGTCAGAAGGTCGCCGGTTCGAATCCGGCCGGCCCGACCGATGAACGCGATCCCGCGCGACCCGGCCCCGTCGTCGCGGATCGTCACGGTTCCGAACCTCATCTCGACGATCCGCATCGTGCTGATCCCGGCCTTCGTCGTGTTGATCGTCGACCAGGACACCACGACCGCGGGGCTCATCCTGTTCGGGTTCGTGGTCGCGACCGACTGGGTGGACGGCGTGATCGCTCGCCGGACCGGCCAGGTCTCGGAGCTCGGCAAGATCCTCGACCCGACCGCGGACCGGCTCGCGATCGCGGCGGGCCTGATCGCCCTGGCCGTCCGCGGCGTCTTCCCATGGTGGGCCGCCCTCCTGATCCTCGTTCGCGATGTGGTTGTCCTCGTCGTGGGTGTCGCCGTCTTGCTGCGTGGCGACCTGCGCATCGAGGTGCGGTGGATCGGCAAGATCGCGACCTTCTCGCTGATGATGGCGATCCCGCTCGTGTCCTGGGGAACCCTGGATCTGCCGCTCGCAGCCGCGGCGACCGTGGTCGGCTGGGCCGCCTACGCCGTGGGCATCGTCGAGTACTACATCGCCGCGTTCGGATACCTCGGCGACGTCCGGCGCGCGAGCTATCGTGGCGCCGACCGCTTGCCGGCGGATGCGTCCTGAGGAGGAGGACAGGGTGGAGTTCCCCGAGGATCTTCGGTACACGAAGGAGCACGAGTGGGCGCGCCTCGAAGGCTCGCGCGTCCGGGTCGGGATCACGGACTTCGCGCAGGACGCGTTGGGGGATGTCGTCTACGTGGACATCCCGGAGGTGGGGGCGTCGGTCCAAGCATCGGCGCCGTTCGGCGAGGTCGAATCGACCAAGTCCGTCTCGGACGTGTACAGCCCGGTTTCCGGGACGGTCGCCGAGCGCAACCCGTTGGTCGACGACCGGCCCGAGCTCGTGAACGAACAGCCCTACGGCGACGGTTGGCTGATCGTCGTCGAGGGCGCGCCTACGGACGCGCTGGACCAGCTGATGGACGCCGGCGCGTACCGTGCGTTCGTCGAGCAGAGCGACTGACCAACCCTCAACCCGCTCCATCCATCCTCGAGGGTGAGGCCGGTGGAAGGTTCAGGGTGTTCGCGACGCCACGTTGACCCTCCTGCACCCGTACGGTAGCTTCGTCCCGACGTCGATGGTCGAGGGTTCCTCGCAGCTCTCGACCTCCAGCTCGAACCGGGTGCAAGGAAAGGTTCACGGTGTTCTGCACCAATTGTGGACATCCCAACCGAGACGATGCGCGCTTCTGCGCCGAGTGCGGACATCCCCTGCAGGAAGACGTCACCGTCACCCTCCCCCCGGTCGAGGCGGAGGAGGAGGTTCACGACGAGTTCCCGTTCCCGCACGACGAGCTCGAGGCCGGGCAGGCTCTCCTTCTGGTCAAGCGTGGACCGAACGCGGGCTCGACGTTCCTACTTGATCATGACGCGACGACCGTGGGACGCAGCACCGACGGCGACGTCTTCCTCGACGACGTGACGGTCTCCCGCAAGCACGCGATCTTCGAGCGCCGGACGGGCGGGGCGTGGTTCGTCCGAGACGTCGGGAGCCTGAACGGCACGTACGTGAACGGCGAGCAGGTCGACGAGACCAAGCTCGCCTCCGGCGACGAGGTGCAGATCGGGCGGTTCAAGGTGACGTTCTTCGCCGCGGGGGAGTGAGGAGATGGCAGGCACGCGCAACTACCAGTCGATCGGCGAAGTCCTCGTCGCGGTGAAGACCGAGTTCCCCGACATCACGATCTCCAAGATCCGGTTCCTGGAGTCCGAGGGGCTGATCACCCCGGAACGAACGCCGTCCGGGTACCGGAAGTTCTACAGCGACGACGTCGAACGCCTGCGATCGATCCTTCGGATGCAGCGCGACGAGTACCTCCCGCTCAAGGTCATCAAGGAACGCTTGGCGCGAACGGACGCCGGCGAGGACGCCGAGGGACTCGAGGTCGAGGCGTCCGTCGACGGGGAGGGGAACGGTGTCGTCGAGGAGCTCGCGGAGGCACCGACGGGACTCCAGATGTCTCTCGAGGAGATGTCGGCCGCCACGGGCGTGGACCGCGATCGGATCAAGGAGCTCGAGTCGTTCGGGATCGTGTGTACGCACGGCCCCGAGGGGGCTCGCTACTACGACGGTGAGGACTACATCGTCCTGTCGATCGTGAAGGACTTCCTGCGGCATGGGATCGAGCCGCGGCACCTGACGATGTATAAGCACTTCGCCGATCGCGAGTCGTCGTTCTTCGAAGCGTTGGTGGCTCCCACGCTGCGACAGCGCAACCCCGACGCGCGGCGCACGGCGACCCAGACCCTGACGGAGCTCAGCGTGACGTCGCGGAAGTTCAAGCAGGCCCTGTTGCGCAACGCGCTCCGTGACCACCTGACGTCCGCGTGAGCCAGATCGTTCGCCGGCGCGTCCTCGCGACGGTCGTCGTCGCCGCGATCGTGGCGGGGCCGGCGGCGCTGACATCCCTCGCGGCACCCGGTCGGACGGGACCGCCGCCCACCCCCGTCCCTCCCAAAGGCAGCCTGTCGCCGTTCCCGACGGCCCTCGCCACCCCGCCCAACGCGCTGCGGCCCCCGGTACTGAGCGCTCGGTCGGCGCTCCTCGCGGACCTCACCACGGGGACCCTCATGGATGCCAAGGATCCGGATCTCCGCGTGCCGATCGCCAGCCTGACGAAGATCATGACCGCGCTGATCGTGCTCGATCGCGCGGATCCGGCCGATGTGGTCACGGTCGACCCGCGAGCGGTCTTCGATCGCGGCGACTATGGCGCGTCGTCCACGCTCGGACTCCGCGCCGGCGAGCGGATCACGGTCGAGAACCTCCTCTACGCGATGCTGCTCGGCTCGGCCAACGACGCAGCGGTCGCGCTGGCGATCCACATCGCGGGCAGCCAGGATGCGTTCATCCGGTTGATGGATGCCCGGGCGGCGCGGCTGGGGATGGGACACACGGAGTTCCGGTCGGTGAACGGGCTGGACGACCGAGGTGTCTCGACGGCGCGCGACCTCCTCCTCCTCGTGCGCGCGGCCGATGGGCTCGATGGCTTCGACCGCATCACGGCGACCAGGGTCCGGACGATCCCCTCACCGTCAGGTCCGGCGCGACGGATCCAGAACCGGAACGCGCTGCTCTGGCTGTATCCGGGGACGTTCGGGACCAAGACCGGCTCGACGGCGCTCGCCGGCTCGTGCCTGATCGCGTCGGCCACCCGAGACGGCCGTCGCCTCGTCGCGATCGTGCTCCACGCACAGGGCGAGGCGTTCTCCGACGGTGCGGCGCTGCTCAACTACGGGTTCGACGGCTTCACGCGACAGACGTTCGCCGACGCCGGAGCCGACGAAGGGATCCTCCGGATCCGGGGCGGCGAGGTGCCGGTCGTCGCCAGCGCGCCGCTCGAGGCGCTGGTTCCCACCCGCCTGCTCGGCCACGTACGGCGCGCGATCGTCGCGGCCCCGAGCGCGGCCTTCCCGCCACCACCGGGCGCGCGCGTCGGAACGCTCACCGTGTCGATCCCCGGTCTGACGATCGGCTCCGTCCCGTTGGTCGTGAGCGCCGTCCCACCACCGACCTCCTCCGGAGGACCGTGGTGGGCGCGCGTCGCCGGGTCGGTCGGCCGGGCGGTCGCCGGCGCCGTCCAGGCGATCGCCTCGTGAGCCCGGTCCACCGGGCTCACGAGAGGCCCCCTGGTAGCCTCCTGCCGACATGACGGAGGTCGCGAGCGTCCTGTACGCGCGCGAGGAGATCCGCCGCCGGGTGGAGGAGCTCGGCCGCACGATCACCGGGGAGTACGTGGGGCGGGAACCCGTGCTCGTCTCGGTCCTGACGGGCGGCGCCGTGTTCCTCGCCGATCTGATCCGATCGATCGACCTCCCCTTGGAGACGCACTTCATGGCGATCAGCCGGTACGCGGGCGCCGAGGAGTCGCACGGCCGCGTGCAGATCCTCCTGGATGTGGACGTCGACATGGCCGCACGCGACGTGATACTGGTCGAAGACATCGTCGACACCGGCATGACGGCGCGGTACCTGCTCTCCGTCCTCGGCGCCCGACGTCCCGCGAGCCTGGAGATCTGCACGCTCCTGGATCGTTCGGTGCGGCGGATCGTTCCCCTGGAGCCCCGCTACGTCGGCTTCGACTGTCCGGACGCCTTCGTCGTCGGGTACGGGCTGGACTTCATGGACCGCTACCGGAGCCTTCCCGACATCCTTCGTGTGGACGACCTGCCCGCGCTCCGCTCGGATCCCGACGCGCTCACACCGCTGCAGACCGGCGCGGCGGCCTGATCCGGCCCGTGAGTTGCCCGTTCCCAGGGCCGTCGATACCCTGGCGGCAGCGGCCATGATCGAGATGGAGCTGACGGGCGTGCGTGTGGAGCTGCCGACCAATCAGCCCATCGTGCTCCTGCGCGAGCGGGGAGGGGAGCGGTACCTCCCGATCTGGATCGGGGCCGCCGAAGCCGCGGCGATCGCGCTTTCGTTGCAGGGTGTGGTCACGCCGCGTCCCATGACGCATGACCTCTTGAAGAGCATCCTGGACGACCTGACCGTCGAGGTGCAGCGGATCGTCGTGACGGAGCTCCGCGACAGCACGTTCTACGCGACGATCGCGTTCCAGCGCGACGGCGAAGGCTTCGAGGTCTCCTCCCGGCCATCCGACGCGATCGCGCTCGCGGTGCGGATGTCGGTGCCGATCTTCGCCGAGGAAGGGGTGCTCGAGGAAGCCTCGATCCTGATCCCCGGCGACGAGGACGAAGAGGTCGAGAAGTTCCGCGAGTTCCTGGACAACGTGAGCCCCGAGGACTTCGCGCCGTAGACGCCGCGGGCTCAGGTGTAGAAGAAGACCGTCACCCAGAGCACGCCGTCGACACGAACGGCCCCGATCGCGACGTGTCGGAACGAGGAGCGCAGGATGTTCGCGCGATGGGGGCTCGACTTCATGAAGGCCGCCTCCAGGTCACGAACGGTGCCGCCGGTCACGCCGACGTTCTCACCCCAGTAGTTCCACTTGATCCCCCTGAGGTAGTACCTGGCCGGGTCGTTCGTGTGGAACAGCGAGTTGGCCTGCGCCATCGCCAGGGAATGCTTGCGGGCGAGGTCGGACATCTCCCGGTTGATCCACACCCTGTGGCGGTCGTGGTTCACCCGGCTGGTGTTCGTGGCCACCAGCATCCGATGGCGGGGGCGGAGCGAGGTGCTCGTGGCTCCGTGCGCCCCCGTCGGGAGCGAGCCGAGGATCGCGCCCCCGAGGGCTGCGATCAACGCGATGCGGATCACCGTGGTTCTCATCATCCGTCCCCTCCGCGGGACCCCCCGATCGGGCAGGGTGTCTCTAGCCCGACCTGACTAGTGGGGTCATCGGCCGGCCTCCCGGGAGACTTGAGGGGGATCCCCCACGCGCGCCAGGGATCCCGGGCGCCTTGACGCGGGATGAAGGGGCCCGTACGCTGCCGAATCACACCGTCGTGATTCCCTCTTCCCTTCGGAGCGTGCCGAGATGAGCGAGCAGCAGGGGTACCGGGTTCCTGAGGTCTGTCGCATCGTGGGCATCACGTACCGTCAGCTCGACTACTGGGCCCGGACGGAGCTCGTGACCCCGTCGATCCGCGATGCGACCGGCAGCGGCTCCCAGCGCCTCTACTCCTTCGAAGACCTCGTGACGCTCCGGGTGATCAAGAACCTCTTGGACACCGGCGTGTCGCTGCAGCGCGTCCGCAGGGCCGTAGAGCATCTGCGGACGATGCGCCGGCCGGTCGCCGCGGTCACGCTGATCTCGGACGGCCACGGTGTGTACGAGGCGGACTCACCGGAGGCAGTTGTCGACCTGCTCCGTCAGGGGCAGGGCGTGTTCGCGATCGCGGTGGACCGGGTGTGGGAGGACATCGAGAACGCCCTGAGCAAGGCGAAGCGTGGTTCCGGGCGGCGTCGAGCCGCGGCGGGAGGGACGTGAGCGCGCAGCCGCTCGCTGCACCACTCCCCAAGAGCGACACCGTCCGGTTCGCGCATGCCTCGGAGCGGCAGTTCGCCCGATTGCTCGACTTCTATCAGATCGGGTGGGAGTACGAGCCCACCTCGTTCGACATCGGCTGGGACCGCGATGGGAACGTCGTGCAGCGGTTCACGCCGGACTTCTACCTGGCCGAGTTCGACCTCTACATCGAGATCACGACGCTCAACCAGAAGCTCGTGACCAAGAAGAACCGGAAGGTTCGCCGCCTCCGGGAGCGGTACCCCGAGATCCGGTGCAAGGTCTTCTACCAGCGCGACTACCTGTCGCTGATCACGAAGTACGGGCTCGAGGATGCCTCCGGCTGACGCGCCACGCAGACGGGACGCGCCCGTAGACTCCACCACGTGAGGTTCGCCCCCCACACCGAGGACGATGTCCGCGAGATGCTCGCGGCGGTGGGGGCGTCCTCCATCGACGACCTGTTCGCGCAGATCCCCGTCTCGCTGCGGCTCGAACGACCGCTCGACCTCCCGCGCGGGGTGTCCGAACAGGAGATCCTCGCGGATCTAGGCTCCCTCGCCCGGGCGAACACGGTGGGGGAGGACCTGATCTGCTTCGCCGGCGCCGGTGCCTACGACCACTTCGTTCCGAGCGTCGTGTGGGCGATGGCCGGCCGCTCGGAGCTCTACACGTCATACACGCCCTACCAACCCGAGCTCTCGCAGGGGGTGCTCCAGACGTTGTACGAGTACCAATCGATGGTCTGCGAGCTCACCGCGCTCGGCGTCTCGAACGCGTCCCTCTACGACGGGGCGACGGCGCTCGTCGAAGCGGTGAACATGGCACGGGCAGGCGGCCGCTCCCGCGTCCTGGTCGGCGACGGCGTCGATCCCCGGAGCGTCGAGACGCTGCGGACCTACGGGCGCGGATCCGGGTACGCCCCGGAGCCGCTCGGGGACGAAGCCACGACCTCGACCGTCGCCGCAGACGTGGCCGCGGTCGTCGTCCAGCACCCGAACGTCTACGGCGTGCTCGAGGACGTCCGGTCGCTCGCCGACGTCGCGCACGACGCCGGGGCGCTGTTGATCCAGATCTTCGACCCCACGTCGCTGGGCATCCTCGCCCCGCCTGGCGAGCTCGGCGCCGACATCGCCGTCGCGGAAGGCCAGCCGTTCGGGAACCGGCTGAACTACGGGGGACCATACCTCGGGATGCTCGCGACGCGGATCGAGCACGTCCGCAAGATGCCCGGGCGGATCGTCGGAGCGACCGTCGACGTCGACGGCCGGCCCGGCTACGTCTTGACGCTGCAGGCCCGAGAGCAACACATCCGTCGCGAGAAGGCGACCTCGAACATCTGCACGAACCAGACGCTGATGGCGCTCGCAGCGACGGTCCACCTCGCGTGGCTCGGCCCCGCCGGGCTGGCCGAGCTCGGCCGGCAGTGCGCATCGAAAGCCGCCTACGCGTTCGACGCGCTCACGGCGATCCCCGGTGTCGAGCCGGCCTTCCCGGGTCGGGCGTTCTTCAAGGAGTTCACGATCCGCCTCCCGCGCCCCGCGGCGGAGGTTCGCGACGCGCTGATCCACCGCGGGTTCCTCGCCGGCGTGCCGGCCCCGTGGGCGGGGGAGACCAGCCTGATCGTGGCCGTCACGGAGCGTCGCACTCGCGGAGAGATCGACGCGCTCGCGGCCGCGATGGGGGAGGTCCTGGCGTCGTGAACGAGGGAGCGCCGGTCCGTTCCCAAGGTCCCCCGGGGGACGGCACGCTGCGCGATCTCTCCCGGCCGGGGCGGTCGGCGTGGAGCTTCCCGGAGCTGGACGTCGAGCCGATCGAGCCACCGGCGGAACACCGGCGGGATCGAGCTCCGGGGATCCCGGAGGTGGCCGAGCGCGACCTTGCCCGGCACTTCACCCGCCTCTCGCAGATGAACTACGGCGTGGATTCCGGCATCTACCCTCTGGGTTCGTGTTCGATGAAGTACAACCCGAAGCTCGCGGAGACCGCGGCTTCGTTCGCGGGCTTCGCGAGCTTGCACCCGCTGCAGCCCGACCGGACGGCGCAGGGGGCGTTGGAGCTGCTGTGGCGCCTCGAGCGAGCCCTCTGCGAGATCACCGGCATGTCGCGGGCGACCCTGCAGCCGCCCGCGGGAGCGTCCGGGGAGCTCACGGGCCTGCTGATCATGCGCGCGCATCACGAAGCGCACGGCGGGACCGCGCGGCGGAAGATCCTGATCCCCGATTCGGCGCACGGGACCAACCCGGCGAGCGCCCGGCTCGGCGGGTACGAGGCCGTCGCGATCCCATCCACCGAGCGCGGCCTCGTCGACGTCGACGCGCTCGCCGCCGTCGTCGACGATGACGTCGCCGGGCTGATGCTGACGAACCCGAACACGCTCGGCCAGTTCGAGGAAGACATCGAGCGCATCACGCGGCTCGTCCACGGGGTCGGCGGGCTCGTGTATTACGACGGAGCCAACCTGAACGCGATCATGGGCCGCACGCGGCCCGGGGACATGGGGTTCGACATCGTCCACATCAACACGCACAAGACCTTCGCGACGCCCCACGGGGGCGGCGGGCCGGGGGCCGGACCGGTCGGCGTCGTCGAGCGGCTGGTCCCGTACCTCCCGGTGCCGCGGATCGAGCGGGATGAGGACGGGACGTTCCGGTGGTCCTCCGACGAGCCGGCCTCGATCGGCAGGGTGCACGGGTTCCACGGCAACTTCGCGGTCCTCGTGCGCGCGTACGCGTACGTCTTCTTCCACGGCACGGACGGCCTGCAAGAGGTCAGCGAACTCGCTGTGCTGAACGCGAACTACCTCGCTGCCGCGGTCGCGCCCGATTTCCCGTTGGCGCACCCGGACGGCCGGCCGATGCACGAGTTCGTCTCGACCGCGTCGGCCCTCGAGCACGCCACAGGCGTGCGAGCCGTGGACGTCGCGAAGCGGCTGATCGATCTCGGGTACCACCCCTCCACCGTGTACTTCCCGCTCGTGGTGAACGAGGCGATGATGGTCGAGCCGACCGAGACCGAATCGAAGGAGTCCCTCGATGGGTTCGCCGCGGCGCTCCGCCAGGCGGCGTCGGAGGCCCGGTCCGACCCCAAGCTGCTCCACGAGGCCCCGGTGACGACGCCCGTGCGGCGCCTCGACGAGGCGCGGGCGGCTCGCCACCTGCGCCTCACCTGGCGCGACGACCCCGGGAACGGGTGAGGGCCGGGCGGCGCTCACGCGCCGCCCGGCCCCTCAGGCACCGTTCGATCGTTGACTCAGGCCTCGCGCCGGCGCCGCCCGAGCACCAGCCCCAGCAGACCGAGGGCGAGCATCACGCCCGCGATCAGACCGATCCGTGCGGCGTCCGAGCCCGTGAAGGCGGTTGGGGGCGTCGTCGTCGGCGGGTTCTCCGCCTCGACGATCGTGACGAACGCGTCGTCATCGTCGGAGACCTGGGTCCCGAGGATGTCGGTGCCGGTCGCCGTCCCCACGTTGATGACCACCGGGTTCCCGGCGGGAAGGACGAAGTCCTTCGTCAGGGTCACGGATTGCTTGGGAGCGAGCTCCGCGATGTCACCGATGTGCCCGATCACGTCGTCGTCGACGCTGATGTCGTACAGCGTCGTGTCACCGATGTTCGTGACGACGTAGGTGTAGGTGACGGTGTCGCCGGGGACGCCGCTGTCGGGATCCACCGTCTTCACGATCTGGATCGCGGGGCAGATCACCGTGAGCGACGCGCTCGCCTCGTTGTTCGCGGTGAACGCTGGCGTGTTCGGCTCGTTGAGCGCGTCCACGACCGCGGTGTTGTCCACCGCTCCGCAGCTCGTGCCGTCCGTCGGCGAGGTGAGGTGGACGGTGTGTGTGTCGCCGTCGGCCATGTCGCCGAAGGCACAGGACAGTATGCCGTTGTCGATCGCGCACGGCGACGAAAGGCCCGGCGCCTGACCGTCGATCAGGTCGATCGACCACACGAGCCCGCCGTTCGTCGGCAACGTGTCGGTCAACGTCACGCCCGTCGCGGTGCCCGGTCCGTCGTTGCCGACCGT
>JBKOZW010000011.1:0-4131 GCA_046726095.1 Actinomycetota bacterium | reverse complement strand
CCCGCTCGTCGAGCGCGTCAAGCCGTTCGCGCGCCTTCGCGCGCTCCTCCAGCCCCTCGTCCCAACCGCTGCGGCGGCGCTCCTGCTCGCGCAGCAGCGCGCGCAGCCGCGCCGCCGCCAGCATCCGCGCGAGGCGGTCCGCCTCCGCGGTCAGCGCTTCGTGCTTCTTGGCCATCTCCGCCTGCTGCTGCAGCGGCTTCAGCTGGCGCCGGAGCTCGCTGAGGACATCGGCGAGCCGCAACAGGTCTTGGTCCAGCGAGGCCAGCTTGCGCTCGGCGCGCTCCTTCCGGCGGCGGTGCTTCGCGACGCCAGCGGCCTCCTCGATGTACTTCCTGCGGTCCTCCGGGCGGGAGAGGAGCACCTCCTCGAGCTGCCCCTGACCGACGACCGTGTGGAGCGCCCGGCCTATCCCCGACTCCGACAGCAGCTCCTGCACGTCCATCAGCCGGACGGTCTGCCCGCCGATCCGGTACTCGGAATCGCCGCTGCGGAAGATCGTGCGAGAGATCTCGATCTCGGACATCGGCACCGGGATCTTGCCCGCCGTGTTGTCGATCACGAGCTTGACCTCGGCCATGCCGAGCGCAGGCCGAGAAGGGGTGCCGGCGAAGATCACATCGGCCATCTGCCCGCCCCGCAGCGCTCGGGGCCCCTGCTCGCCGAGGGCCCAACTGATCGCATCGACGAGGTTCGATTTGCCCGACCCGTTGGGGCCCACGATCACGGACACGCCGGGGACGAACTCCAGGACCGTCTTGTCCGCGAAGCTCTTGAAACCCCGGATCTGGATCTGCCGGAGGAACATCGCGCGGATGCTAACAGCCGTGTGATTCGTGGGGTGGGAGGAGCTCTTCATGGCAGGTCTATCCCGTCACCCGGAACCCGCGCGCGCCCGTCGTCGGCTCGTCGCGAACGTCGATCTGGGTGACCGTCGCCCCCGAAGGACCTTCCCGACACCACGAGACCATGCGGGTGACCGCCTCGGCGTCTCCCTCGAACGAGGCTTCCACGGATCCGTCATCACGGTTCCGTACCCACCCGGCGACGCCACGAGCAGTTGCCTCACGCGCGCACGCCGCGCGGAAGAACACGCCCTGAACGTGGCCAGAGACCACGACGTTGACCCGCCGCGGGAGCGCCATGACGTGCCAGGGTACGCTGGCCGCTGAGGACGGCGAACACGATCGGAGACCGCTGTGCCCGCGTACGACCCACGGACGGCGCTCGTGATCGTGGACCTGCAGAACGACTTCGCGGACCCGGCGGGATCGCTGTACGTCCGCGGCGGCGAGGACGTGGTCCCGGTCGCGAACACCGAGCGGATGCGTGCACGCTCCGAGGGCGCGCTCGTGATCTACACCCAGGATTGGCACCCGCCGCACACCCCCCACTTCGCTCAAGACGGAGGGATCTGGCCGGTCCACTGCGTCCGGGGGACGTGGGGCGCGGCGTTCCATCCTGAGCTGACCGTCGATGGGGACGTCCTTCGCAAGGGCACCGACGGGAGGGACGGATACTCGGCGTTCAGCGTCCGCGATCCGCTGAGCGGCACCGTCGAGGCCACCGCGCTCGAACGCATCCTGCGGGAGGCGTCCGTCGAGCGCCTCGTCATCACCGGACTCGCGACCGACTACTGCGTCGTCGAGACCGTGTCCGACGCCCGCATGCTCGGCTTCGACGTCGGGGTCGTCGCAGACGGGATCAGAGCGGTCGATCTGCACGATGGGGACGGCGATCGCGCGATCCGCCGGATGCGGGACGCCGGCGCGGACGTCGCCTGACGATCAGCTGGGGGTTCCGCTTCCCGGCCCCGGCATCAGCCCGAGCTGCAGCATCGTCCCGGCGATGTCGGCGACCCCGTAGTGCTCCGTGTTCATGCCGTTGTCGTCGAACGTCATGACGTCGATCGTCTCCATCGAGTACGGCTTCCCGGTCGGTGGCATCCCGGGCATGAATCCCTGGGTGTCGGTCCCGCTCACGCGGGTCCTCACCGAAACCTTGTTCCCGCCCGCGACCATGTCGAGGATCTCCGCCTTCGCGTCGGGATACTGGTCGCGCATCTGCTGGAACATCGCGATCGTGGAGGCCTTGTCGCCGGTGCCGCCCGGCGGCGGCGTGTGGTCCACGAAGTCGTCCGAGATCATCTTCTCCGCGTACGACACGTCGCCTTCGTTGAAGACCCGCTCGTTGAACTCACGGCACGTGGCCATGTTCTGCTCCGGCGTCGTCATCGAACACCTCCTGTGGGTCGGGCTTCCTAGGACGTCTTCGACCGTACGACCAGTCGTGGGATCGCGCAACGCCGGGACGAGGCTCAGCTCTGGCACTGCGGACAGAAGTAGCTCGTCCGCTGCATCACCCTGACGGTCTGGATCGGGGTCCGGCAGCGCCTGCAGGGCTGGCCCTCCCGGCCGTACACCTTCAGCTCGTGCTGATACTCCCCGGGCTTGCCGAACAGATCCAGGTACGCCTCGTCCTCGAGCGTCGTGCCCCGAGCCTTGATCGCGTCCTGCAGGATCTCCTGGATGGCGCGGTAGAGCCTTCGGACCTCCTGGGAGGACAGGGAGTCGCTCATCCGGTCGTACCGGATCCCCGCCGCGAACAGCACCTCGTCGGAATAGATGTTGCCCAAGCCGCTGATGAACTTCTGATCCATCATCAGCTGCTTCATCTTCGTCGCGCGCTGCGCCAGCAGGTACTGGAACGTCGGCCACGTGAAGACCTGATCGAGCGGGTCGATCGCGATGTGCTGGAGCTCCTTCACCTTGCCGAGCTCGTCGGGGCTCGCGACGAACATCTCACCGAACGTGCGCGGGTCCACGAACCGGAGATCGCCGCCCTGTTGGAAGGTGACGATCACGTGGGTATGCGGGGCCAGGGCGATCCGGCCGTTCGCGCGGACGAACTGGCCGCTCATCCCGAAATGCACGACCCAGACGTCGCCGCCGTCCAGGGAGAGCAGGACGTACTTGCCTCGGCGCTCGGTCTTCGTGACCTTGTGCCCGGCGAGCCTCGACGTGAAGTCCTTCCGGGTCTTGTGCCGGCGCACCACGCGGAGCGCGTTCTTCGACCCCTTGACCTCGACGTCCTTGATCTTCTTGCCGACGACGTCGCGCTCGAGGTCGCGGCGCATCACCTCGACCTCAGGAAGTTCCATCCCCGTTCCCTTCCGCCCCCGGCGAGCGTGCGAGCCGAGCGTGCGCCTCGCGCGCGGCCTGCTGTTCGGCCTCCTTCTTCGACCGCCCCATCCCCGAGCCGAGCGTCTCCCCGCCGATCACGACGGTCGCCGTGAACTCCTTCTGGTGATCGGGCCCGCGTTCCTCGATGTGGTAGACGGGAAGGGCGCGGAGCTGCTGCGAGGCGAGCTCCTGGAGGATCGTCTTGTAGTCGCGGTCGCCTTCCCCGCGGACGTAGGCCTCCATCCGAGGCGCGAACAGCCGCTCGATCAACTCGCGGGCCGCATCGAGGCCAAGATCCAGGTAGACGGCACCGAACACGGCCTCGAGCGCGTCTGCGAGGATGCTCGCCTTGTCGCGGCCGCCCGATCCTTCCTCCCCCTTGCCCAGCAGCACGACCGACCCCAGGTCGAGGTCACGCGCCACGTCGGCGAGCGCGGTCATGTTCACGATCGCGGCACGGAGCTTCGCGAGCTGCCCCTCCGGCATCTCTGGATACGTCCGATACGCGAGGTCCGTCACCACGAGCCCCAGGATGGAGTCGCCCAGGAACTCGAGCCGTTCGTTCGTGATCGTCAGGTCGTGCTCGAAGGCGAACGAGCGGTGGGTGAGCGACGCTTCGCGGAGCTCTGCGTCTCGGAAGGACACGCCGAGCGCACGGTCGAGAGCTTCGAGTCCGTGTTCGACCGACGCCTCGCTCACGCGCTACTCGACCTCGACCGCCTGTCGCCCCGCGTAGTAGCCGCAGTTCGCGCACACGCGGTGCGGGAGCTTGGGCTGCTTGCACTGAGGACACGCGCTGTAGGCGGGCGCCGACGACTTCCAGGTCGCGCGGCGCTTCGCGGTTCGAGTCTTGCTCTGCTTCTTCTTGGGAACGGCCATCCGTCAGTTCTCCTGGTTCTCTCGATCGAGGTCGGACAGTTCGGGGAGCAGCTCGGCGAGCACGGCGAAGCGT
>JBKOZW010000010.1:0-5683 GCA_046726095.1 Actinomycetota bacterium | reverse complement strand
GTCGGCGGCCGGCTCCCTCTGCTGGCTCCCATGTCGGAGATCGCCGGGCGGATGGCTCCGCAGGAGGGCGCGAAGTACCTCGAACGGCCGCAGGGTGGTCGCGGCGTGCTGATGGGCGGCGCGTCCGGCGTGATGCCGGCCAGGGTCGTCGTGCTCGGTGGAGGGATGGCCGGCTGGAACGCGGCGCAGATCGCCGCGGGAATGGAGGGCGAGGTCGTCGTCCTGGACAAGGATGTCGATCGGCTCCGTGAGATCGACCGTATCTGGCGCGGTCGGATCCAAACGGTCACCTCGTCGCGTCTCGCGATCGAACAGCTCGTGCTCGAAGCGGATCTGGTGATCGGTGCTGTGCTCGTGCCGGGGGCACGAGCACCGCACCTGGTCAGCGCGGGGCTGGTGCGCAGGATGCGCACCGGCTCCGTCCTCGTCGACGTCTCGATCGATCAGGGCGGCTGCTTCGAGACCTCGCACGTGACCACACACGCCGACCCGACCTACGTCCTCGACGGCGTCGTGCACTACGCGGTCGGGAACATGCCCGGTGCCGTCCCGCGGACATCGACGTACGCCCTCACGAACGTGACGCTGCCGTACGTCCTGGACATCGCGGGGAAGGGCATCGAAGAGGCCGTGCGCGACGACCCTGCGCTCGCGCTGGGCGTCAACACGTGGGACGGGCGAGTCACGAACCCCGGCGTGGCCGACGCGCACGGACTGAGCCTCGAGATGCTCGCCGTTCAGCCGTCTGCCTGATCCGTCTCCTCCTCGAACCGGCTGAGCCCCGGCAGCGCGATGGACTCCAGTACGACGATCGTCAGGATCGTCGTCAGGCCGGCGACCAGGTAGAGCTCGGTGCCGCAGAGGACGCCGATCGCGGTCGCGGCCCAGATCGCGGCCGCCGTGGTCAGTCCCCGCACCCGTTCCGTCTTCCGGAAGATGATCCCGGCGCCGAGGAACCCGATCCCGGTCGCCACTCCCTGGATCACGCGGTCCGCCGACGTCGGGAACAGCTCGACGCTCAGTCCCACGAGCGCGCACGAACCCATCCCGAGCAGAGCGAACGTCCGGTCACCCGCCTCCTTCCCTCGGATCTGCCGCTCGAGGCCGATCAGGTACCCGAGCGCCGTGGCGAGCGCGATCCGCCCGAAGATCGCCAGCTGGAGGCTCAACCGCATCGGTCGAAGCGTACCCGCGGGGCGCCCACCGGAAGCTTCGCTACGCTGAAGCGACCGAGGAGGGGAGCAGATGTGGAGCGCATCAACCACTGGATCGGAGGGAAGGTCGTCCCCGGTTCGTCAGGCCGCACCGGTCCGGTCTTCAACCCCGCGACGGGGGAGCAAACGCACGAGGTCGACCTGGCATCGACCGAGGAGGTCGGTGCGGCCGTCGACGCGGCGCTCGACGCCTTCACCGCGTGGCGATCGACATCCCTCTCCACGCGCGCCGACATCTTCTTCCGGATCCGAGAGCTCCTCGAGCAGCGCAAGCCCGAGCTCGCCCTGATCGTGACGTCGCAACACGGCAAGGTCCTGGCGGACGCCGCCGGCGAGGTCCAGCGCGGCCTCGAGAACGTGGAGTACGCGTGCGGCATCCCCACGCTGCTCAAGGGCGGGTTCAGCGAGCAGGTCGCCACCGGCGTCGACGTGTACTCGATCCGGCAGCCGCTCGGCGTCGTGGCCGGCATCACGCCGTTCAACTTCCCGGCGATGGTCCCCATATGGATGTTCGCGAACGCGATCGCGTGCGGGAACACGTTCGTGCTCAAACCCTCGGAGAAGGACCCGGGCGCGTCCCTGTTCCTCGCGGAGGTCCTCGCCGACGCTGGGCTGCCCGACGGCGTGTTCAACGTGATCCACGGGGACAAGGTCGCGGTCGACGCGATCCTGGAGCACCCGACGATCCGCGCGGTGTCGTTCGTGGGGTCGACGCCGATCGCGCGCTACGTCTACGAAAACGGGACGCAGGCGGGCAAGCGCGTGCAGGCGCTCGGCGGCGCCAAGAACCACATGGTCGTCCTGCCCGACGCCGACCTGGACATGGCCGCCGACGCGGCCGTGAGCGCCGGGTACGGCAGCGCGGGCGAGCGGTGCATGGCGGTCAGCGTGGTGACGGCGGTCGGCGATATCGGCGACGAACTCGTCGCCAAGATCGCCGACCGCCTCCCGAACGTCCGGGTGGGCGACGGCTCCGAGCCGGGGTCGGAGATGGGGCCGCTGATCACCCGCGAGCATCGTGACAAGGTCGCGTCCTACCTCGACTCGAGCCGCGAGCAGGGCGCGACGGTCGTCCGCGACGGCCGGGAGGATCCGGTCGCGAGCCGGGACGGGTTCTTCCTCGGTCTGTCGCTGATCGACCACGTGACCACCGTGATGGACTGCTACCGCGACGAGATCTTCGGCCCGGTCCTCGCCGTCGTCCGGGCCGGCACGTACGACGACGCGGTCCGGATGGTCAACGAGAACCCGTACGGGAACGGCGTCGCGATCTTCACGCGCGACGGCGGCGTCGCCCGGAGGTTCCAGTTCGAGGTGGAGGCCGGGATGGTCGGCGTGAACGTGCCGATCCCCGTGCCGGTCGCCTACTACTCGTTCGGCGGGTGGAAGTCGTCGCTGTTCGGCGATAGCCACATGTACGGACCGGAGGGTGTGCAGTTCTCCACGCGGGGCAAGGTCGTCACATCCCGCTGGCCGGACCCGGCGACGTCGTCGGTCGATCTGGGATTCCCACGGACGCGATAGCGGAGGAGCGAACGATGGATCGTCAGCAGCTGCTGCAGCGCGAGGACACCGCCTGGTCGACGTTCGTCGACGCGTTCGCGGCCGTACCGGAGGATCGGCGCGATCTCGAGGGCGCGGTCCCCGGATGGTCGGTGAAGGACCTGGTCTGGCACTGCGGATACTGGGCCGACTACGTGGGCGACTACCTCGAGCGGATCACCGCCGGCCAGCCCGAGCCGCCGGATCAGGACTGGGACGCGCTGAACAAGCTGGTGATCGAGGACGGCCGCGGCATGACGTGGGACGAGGTCATCGTGGCCGCCGAACAGGGGCGAGTCCGTGCCCGGTCCGCGCTGATCGCGATGACCGACGTGACCGAGGGCGCGGCGTCCGAATTCACCGGAGAGACGTTCGAGCACTACGAGGAGCACGCGGCCGAGATCGCGGCGTTCGCCGCGTCCGCCTAGACCTCGATCGGCTCGACGGGGTCGCCGACCCGCACGACGCCGGGCTCCTCGACGTTGGCGTACATCCCGAACATCAGCTGGTTGTCGACCTTCCGATACTCGGCCAAGACCGTGAGGGTTGGGAAGTCCTTCGTCGCCGTGTCGGGGTTGATCGTCGTCATCACGCATCGGGGCATCTGCTCCCCGACGCGCACGACCGCCTCTCCCATCCGGAGCCGGCGTCCCGACCATCGGTCTTCCTCGAACGCATCCGCGTCGGCGATCTCGACGAGCATGCGGAACCGGCGTGGATCGAGCTGGTCGACGCCGCCGCGCCGGCCGACGTCATCGACGGATGCCATGGAGGCGATCGAGACCCGGTCGATGCCGCCCGCGTACTCGGGCTCGTCGACGCGCAGGAGCTCCAGCCGCTGGTCACCGGTCGCCTGCCGCGCGGCCTCCGTGAACCGGGGGTCAACCCTGCGCGCGGAGACCTCACGATCGTAGAGCTTCACCGCCACGGGTTCGCCGAACGAGCTCGAGTCGCTCGACACCTCGAAGCCTCCGTCGGGGAACGCCAGTCGCAGATGCTCACGATCGACGTCGTAGGAGGATCGGATCCGGAGCAGGGGCGCCTTCGAGAGGCCGGAGAGCCGCTCACCGTTCGCGTGGACGAAGAGGAACCGACGGTCGCCCACCGCGCTCTCCCGACGGAGGTCGATCGCGTCCGGATGGATCAACGCGGTCGACTTCACCGGGGTGAGGTTGAAGCGTTCGACGACGGGCATAGACCGCATCCTATCCGGGGCCGAAACGCCCACGGGTTACCACCACCCGGCTCCGGGTCCGTATCCTTGTGCCGTCCCGTCCGAGGAGACCGCATGAAGACCGAACCGAAGCCCATCCGGTACGACGAGCTCGCTTGGCGGCCTCGGCCGACGCTGTTGGGCTCCGACTACACCAGCGCCGAAGTCTACGAAGAGGAGCGCGAGCGGGTCTGGTTCGGCGACTGGGTCTGCGTGGGCCGCAGCGAGGAGCTCCCCAACCCCGGCGACTACATCGTCCGGAACCTCGTCGGCGAGTCGATCTTCCTCACGCGGGACGAGGAGGGCGCGCTGCACGGCTTCTACAACGTCTGCAGTCACCGCGGCACCAAGTTCCTGGACGACGAGCCGGCCGCCGGGCACATCAGGAAGGCCTTCGTGTGTCCGTATCACGCGTGGGCGTACGACCTGAAGGGCCGCCTGGTCGGATCGCCCAACGTGAAGGAAGGCGAGCTGTTCGACCGAGACGACTACCCGTTGCACGGGTTCCCCGTCGAGACGTACGCGGGGTTCCTGTTCGTGAACCTGGCTCGCGAGCCGCGCCCGCTGCCGGACTGGATGAACGAGGGCGCCGAGAGCGTGAGCATGTTCGACCGCTTCATGATGGATGAGCTGCGGGTCGGCGTGCGGATCGTGTACGAGGTCGCCGCCAACTGGAAGATCGTGGTCGAGAACTACAACGAGTGTCTCCACTGCCCCCAGGTCCATCCCGAGCTCGTACAGGTCGTCCCGCTGTTCCGGTTCGGTGAGGTCTGGGACGAGGAGACCCGCGACGACGGCAACTGGATGCGTGACGGCGCGACGTCGTTCACGATCAGTGGCGAGTCCGAGCTCCCGAAGCTCCCGGACCTGCAGCCGGAGGATTACTCGATGTACTACGGGGCGTACCAGTTCCCGAACCTCATGCTGAACCTGCATCCGGACTGCGTCATGTACTACATCGGGTACCCGAAGGGGCCGTCGCACACGACCGTCGTTTCGGAATACCTCTTCCGGCCCGAAACGATCGCGGATCCCTCGGTCTTCAAGCCCGATCCGGTCGTGGAGCTGTGGGACCTGATCTCCAAGCAGGACTGGGACGTGTGCCAGCGCGCGCAGACCGGTGTCGGCTCGCGCGCGTTCACGACCGGCGTGTACCCGCGTCAGGACCGGTTCCTCTACGACTTCAACGAGCGGTACCGCAAGGAGATGGGCCGGCAGCTCTTGGGCTGATCCGGGCCGGCCCGCTTCCATGACCGCCCCAGAGCGACTCGCCAACCGCGACCTCGACAGCTCGCTCTTGGAGCCGCGGTCCGAGCCGCCTGCGCGCGCACGCGTGGTCGTGATCGGCGGTGGCGTCGCCGGGTCGTCGGTCGCGTATCACCTGACGAAGCTCGGCGTCACCGATGTCGTCGTCCTGGAACGGACCCGGCTCACCGGGGGAACCACGTGGCACGCGGCGGGGTTGGTGGCGCAGGTCCGTGGGACGCACGCGCTCACGGAGCTGAGCCGCCTGAACGCCGGTTTGTATGAGTCGCTGCCGGCCGAGACGCGCGTCGAAACCGGGCTGCGCCGGGTGGGTGCGCTCACGGTCGCGCGGACGCACGGACGGATGGAGGAGCTCCGGGCCGGGATCTCGATGGCGAAGGACTTCGGGATCGAAGCGCACGAGCTCAGACCAGAAGAGGTTTCAACGTACTGGCCGGCGGCCGAGACC
>JBKOZW010000009.1:0-11798 GCA_046726095.1 Actinomycetota bacterium | reverse complement strand
GGCCGCGCGTGTCGCGCCGGGCCCGACCGGCAACACGGCCGTGCGCGGGCCCGCGGCCCGGCCGCCCAGGCCGAGGCCCACGTCTCGCTCCGAGCCGGTTCGTTCCGAGCCGGTGGACCACGACGAGTTCCGGTTGATCGTGTTCCTCGCGAAGGTCGTGGTCGTCGTCGTGATCCTGATCGTGGCGGCGGCGTTGCTCCTCGCGTTCCGGCCGCCGCCTCGCTGCGGGCCCGACACTCCCGCGAACGCGCCGTGCACGCCGGCCGCCGCCACTCGCTGATGGTCTGCGGCGGTTGACCTGTAGCATCCGGCCATGACCAGCGACCGGTTCGATCGCGCCAAGATCGAAGCCGGGGTCCGACAGATCCTCGAGGGGATCGGCGAGGACCCCGACCGCGGCGGGCTGCGCGAGACACCGTCGCGCGTCGCGAGGATGTACGAGGAGATCTTCGCGGGGGTCGATTTCGATGCGTCGCAGATCGTGACCGTCGTCGAGGGCGCGGACTTCGATGAGATGATCATGGTGCGCGACATCCCGCTGTACTCGAGCTGCGAGCACCACCTGATCCCGTTCGTCGGCAGGGCGCACGTCGCGTACATCCCGAACAAGTCGCAGCAGATCACCGGTCTGTCCAAGGTCGCTCGCGTCGTGGACATGCTGTCGAAGAAGCCGCAGGTCCAGGAGCGCCTGACCACCGAGATCGCGGAGTCGATCGAGCGCGCGCTGTCCCCGCGTGGCGTCTTCGTCGTGATCGAGGCCGAGCACCTGTGCATGACGATGCGCGGCGTGAAGAAACCGGGATCGGTGACGGTGACCTCGGCGGTGCGCGGTCTGTTCCGCACCGATGCCAGGACCCGCCAGGAGGCGATGGACCACATCCGGATGCGGTAGGCGTACACGGTTCAGCCCGGCGATCGCCCTGAAGAGGTGTGGTGCAGGATGCGCCGGTGAGCACCGAACCGCGAGACGCGGTCGAGCGGGTGTGGCGGGAACAAGGCCCCAAGCTCTGGCGTTCGCTCGTCGCGTTCACCGGGGATCGGGAGGTCGCCACGGACGCGATGGCAGAGGCGTTCGCGCAGGCGCTCGGACGAGGTGACGCCGTGCGCGAACACGACCGATGGATCTGGCGTTCATCGTTCCGGATCGCGGCGGGGGAACTCAAAGCTCGTCGTCACGGACCTGGAGAAGCGGAGGAGTCCGTCTACGTCATGCCCGAATCGATCGCAGACCTGGTCGAGGCTCTCGGTACGCTCAGTCCGAACCAGCGAGCGGCCGCGATCCTTCACTACTACGCGGACCTTCCCACCAGCCACGTCGCGAGGGTCCTCGGGTGCAGTCAGGCAACCGTCCGCGTTCATCTCGCGCACGCGCGGAAGCGTCTGCGTCCACTCCTGGAGGATGTCGATGAGTGATCTGCGCGACCGCTTCCGTTCGCTCGATGAGCTTGAGGTCCCGGACGTTCACGCTCGAGCGCGCGCGATCGGACCGAAGCGTCCTGACGAGCTCACCGCTCCGGCCGTCCGTCGGGTGGGGGTCGCCGTCCTTGCCCTCGCGATCGCGGCGGCGGCGTTCGGGTTCCTCCTCCGAACGAGCTCTCCGAGCCCAACGGTAGCTCCCATCGCCCCCGTCACGATCCCGCAGAACGCCGTCGTGTTCGGATGGTCGACGTCGGATCGTGCGAACGCCTCGCAGGAGTTGAGTTTCGTGTCTTCCGATGGCGGCCCTGTGACCTCGCTAAACGTTACGGGACCCGGGGACGCCGCTGGAGAGGCAGCGTGGTCTCCCGACGGGGCTCGTTTGGCATTCGTCATGGGTCCGGCCGCGCATATGCACGACTATGCCGGAGATGGGAACATGTACGTCCTCGATATCGCGACCGGTGCGCTCACACAGCTCACGACCGGCCTCGATGCGTCCTACCCCTCGTGGTCTCCGGACGGTTCCGAGCTCGTGTTCGTCAGCGGGCAAGGGGCTGCGCTGTCGGTGATCGGTTCGGACGGAAGGGACCGCAGGGTCATCGCCGACGCTCGCGGCTACTACGAGAACCCCTCCTGGTCACCGGACGGTTCGACGATCGCGTTCCAGTCGCTCGTCACACCCGGACTTCTCGAACACATAGCCATCTTCACGATCCGGTCCGACGGCGGTGACGTCCAGCAGCTCACGGACGGTTCCGCGTCCGAAGGATTCCCCTCCTGGTCACCCGACGGACGCCGGATCGCCTACTCGGCCGGCGACAGGATCTGGATCATGGCGGCAGACGGGACGGATCAGCTGCCATCAATTGGATGTGGGCCGGCATGCGTCGCCGACTTCGCACCTACCTGGTCACCGGATGGATCCAGCATCGCCTTCGTTCGACAGGAGGATGGCGGGGCTGCTCGAAGGCTGTACGTTGCGGAGGTCGCCACCGGTGACGTCCGTGCATTGACGCCTGGCATCGATTGGGTTGACCGCCCAACATGGCGTCCCGGCTCGGCTTCGCAGCCCCTAACCACGCCGTCTTCGTCGATGCCGGTCGCCCAAGGCCCGCTCGCGTTCGCGTCGACAAGTGTGCGAGCGGTTGGCCCGACCGTCTGGTGGCCGAACGTTCCATAGACCGTCCGGCCGAACCAGTCGGTCTCCTCGCTCTACCATGACCTGATGGCAGACCGTGTGTGGCGCTGTCGCGACCGGACGCTACCGCTCGGCGAGCGGACGCTCGTGATGGGGATCGTGAACGTCACGCCCGACTCGTTCAGCGACGGCGGGATGTTCCTGACCACCGACGATGCCGTGCGTCACGGCGCGCGGCTCGTGGACGAAGGCGCCGACGTGCTCGATGTCGGCGGCGAGTCGACGAGGCCCGGCGCCGGGCCGGTCGATGTCGACGAGGAGCTCCGGCGGGTGATCCCGGTGATCGAGGGCCTGACCGAGATGCAGCAGACGACCCCGATCAGCGTCGACACGCGGAAGCACCAGGTGGCGCGCGCCGCGTTGGAGGCGGGCGCGCGCATCGTGAACGACGTCACTGCCGGCCGTGACGGCGCGATGCTCGAAGCCGTCGCGGACACGGGCGCAGGGGTCGTGCTGATGCACATGCTCGGCGAGCCGCAGACGATGCAGGAGGATCCGCGCTACGACGACGTCGTCGCCGAGGTGCACGAGTTCCTGCGCGAACGGATCGAGTCGGCGGTCTTCGCGGGGATCCCCGAGGAACGGATCTGCATCGATCCGGGGATCGGGTTCGGCAAGAACGTCGAGCACAACCTCGCGCTGCTCCGGTCGGTGTCGGCGCTCCGGCTCCTGGGAGCCGCCGTGATGGTGGGCGCGTCCCGCAAGCGGTTCATCGGCCTGCTGACGGGCACCGAGGATCCTGCCGACCGCCTCGAGGGATCCCTGGCCGTGGGCGTGCTGGCCGCGTCGCTCGGTGCGGACCTCGTCAGGGTGCACGATGTCGCTGCGACCGTGCGGGCGCTCAGGGTCGCTGACGCGATCGTCCGGGAGCCGAGCCATGGCTGAGCTCGGGTTCGAGGCGTCCGGCGACGGCGAGCCGGTCCTGTTCGTCCCCGGTTTCCCGTTCGGCGTCCACGCGTTCCGAAGGCTCATCCCGCTCGCCGCGGCTCGGTTCCGTGTCGTGGTGCCCGATGTCGCCGAGCCGATCGGATCGCGGGCCCGCGCGGCGGCGCTGCGGGATCTGTTGGAGGAGCTGGGGATCGACCGATGCGCCGTGATCGCCCACGGGACCGGCGGTCGCGTCGCGCAGGCGCTCGCCTTCGGGGGCGGCGATGGGGTCGACGCCATGGTCCTGCTCGGGTCGCCGGGCCCGACCGGCGCGGTCGGGTTCCCGAGCTCGCCGGAGGATGCGCTCGACCGTTCGCACGTCGAGCCGCTCGGTGCCGCCGATGCCGACGCGTACCTGGAGGGGTGGCGGCGCGATCCGAGCGCGTACGCGCGCGGCCGGGCCGCCCTCGATGCCGGCGACGACGTCGCCGGCATCGAGGACGCGATGGCCGCCTGGGAACCGCCGGTTCTGATCCTGCACGGCGAGGAGGATCGGATCGTCGAGGCGGGGATCGCCGAACGCCTCAGCGCGGCGATCCCCGCCTCGACCCTGGGCTTCGTCCCCGAGTCGGGTCACCTGCTCCTGGACGACGCGTTCGACTCGATCGGGACGATGATCCTGGAATACCTGCGCGCCCGTTACCTGCGCGCGCCGCACGACCACGGCGGCATCACGATGCTCCAGCTCGAGCGGCGGCCGTCGGGGGTGGACCCCGAGGGCGCCGCGGCGGACGATGACGGTGAACCGGCCGTCCCGGATCCGACGCAGGAGGTGGGGCCCAACGCATGACGCGCACGCGTCTGTTCCTTTCGGGCATCGAGGTCACCGGGCGGCACGGGGCTCGTCCCGGCGAGAAGGATGAGCCGCAGCCGTTCGTGATCGACCTGGACCTCGCCGTGAACGTGGGCGAGGACCGGATCGACGGAACGGCGGACTACCGGGACGTGACCGCGCGCGTCCGAGGCGTCGTCGAGGACGGGTCCTTCGACCTGATCGAGTCGATGGCCGAGGCGGTCGCTCGCGAGTGCCTCACGTTCGAGCGGGTGCTGCGAGCCACGGTGATCGTCCACAAGCCGAACGCCGCATCGCGCCTCGGGATCCAGGGCGTCGCGGCGGCCGTGACGCTGCCGGAAGGATGACCCGGCGTGCACGTCGCGACGCTGGGGCTCGGGGCCAACCTGGGTGATCGGCTCGCGGCGCTCCAGCGCGCGGTCGACCTCCTGGCGGAGGAGGGCGTTCGCGCGGTCGCGTCCTCGCGCGTGTGGGAGACCGAACCCGTGGGTGGGCCGTCCGGTCAGCCTCCCTACCTGAACGCCGTCGTCCGAGCCGAGACGGAGCTCGAGGCGCACGACGTGCTCTCCGCGGCGAACCGGGTCGAGACCGCGCTCGGGCGCATGCGCGAGGTGCGATGGGGACCGCGCACGATCGACATCGACGTCCTGCTGTACGACGACCTGCGGCACGACGACCCCGAGCTCACGATTCCGCACCCTCGGCTCACGGAGCGTGCGTTCGTCGTGCTGCCGCTGCTCGACATCGACCCGGCGCCGGTGCTTCCCGACGGGACGCGGGTCCTCGAGCTGAAGCTGGATCTGGACGGCGCGCGGCCGATCGAGCCCCCGCTGTCGCTCCCATGAGCGGACAGGTCTGCCTCCGCTGCGACTGGACCGGCGAGGCCGGGACGAGCACGTGTCCGGAGTGCGCGGCCCACCTGTACCGGATGCCGGATCCGAAGCCGGCGCCGCCGGCGGTTCGCCGGCCCGAGCGTGCACCGGTCCCGCCGTCGCCGGCCGTGTTCGTCCCGGTGATCGACCGGTCGCCGCCCGAGCCCACCGTGTCGCGTCGGCGCGGGTGGGTGGTCGCGATCGCGGTCGCCACGGTCGCGGCGACGGCGATCGCGACCACCCAGCTCGGGTCACCGATCAGCCCGGCCGCCACGGCCGGGCCGATCCCCGGTCTGCAGGGGTCGTTGGTGTACGCGGCTCACGATCCTGGCGGGTGGGTGCTCTGGTCATTGGATCTCGCCTCGGGCCGGGCGTCCGGCGGACCCCACGTCGACCACCCGGTGGATCTGGTGAACGCGTCGGAGGCCGCTCCCGGCTGGATCGGCGTCACCTCGGCCGAGGGGCGGCAGCGCATCGCGAGCGTCGTGCACTCGGTGTCCCCGGATGGGCGGGTGAGCCGGATCGCCGGAGGAGACCTCGTGACGTGGGCCGCGGGCGGTGGGGGTCTGACCATGCTCCGGTTCGGACCGACGACCTCCGGCTGCATCCGGCACGTGGAGATCCGCAGCTACGTCGTGGCGTTCGGCACCAACGAGGTTCGCTTCGACGGACCGATGTGCGGGGTACCCCTCACGATCGCGCGCGACGGGACGTTCGACTATCTCGTCGCGTCGGACGGACCCTCAGCGTCGATCAGGATCATCGGGAGCGGCTACACGCAGCGGTTCATGGACGACCATGTGCTCCTGAGCCTGTCCCAGCGAGGTGACTTCCTCGTGACGCCCTTCCCGCGCCCGGGAGAGGTTCACGGAGCTGTCCCCCCGCCCGGCCTGCAGCTGTACCGCCGGGGCTCACCGGAGTCCAGACCGGTCTCGTTCGGGACGAGCCGGAACCCCTTGCTGGCACTCCAATTCTTGAGCTGGTCCTGGGATGACGCGTACGCCTACGTCCTCGGTTCGTACGGCGGGATCCGAGGCGTGTATCGAGTCACGATGGGACCTGGCGTCGCGCTCCGTGAGCCCGAGCTCATCACCGAGACGGACGCGAGCTCCGTCGAAGCCACAGTCACGAACCGTGACGAGCTGTTCCTGCTCCTGGACGGCCAGCTCTCGTACGTCCACGATGGCCGGCTCGAACCGCTTCGGCTCCCCCCCGGCGCGCCCAGCCCTGCCGGTCCCATGCTCTGGACCGGATCCGTCGCGCCCTCGTCCGGGCTCATATGAGGATCGCGGTCGTCGGCGCCGGGCGCGTGGGCACCGCGATGGCCGTGCTGCTGTCGCGCGCGGGTCATGAGATCGTCGCCGTCGCGGGGCGAACACAGACGGCGGCCCGGGTCGCCACCTGGCTGCCCGGCGTCCCGTTCCTCGCGGAGCTCGAGGCGGCGGCGCTCGGGGAGGTCGTGCTCCTCTCGGTGCCCGACGACGCGCTCGGTCAGGTCGCGGCCGAGCTCGCGGCTGCCGGATCCGTCGTGGCCGGGACGTGGGTCGTCCACGTGGCGGGCGCGGCCGGCCTGGACGTGCTCGGCCCGCTCGGGAGCGCCGGCGCGCGGCGCCTCGCCGTGCACCCGCTCCAGACGTTCCCCGACGTCGAGGGTGCGGTCGCCTCGCTCCCCAGGTGTCACGTCGCCGTGACCGCCGACGACGAGGACGGCTTCGCGCTGGGGGAGCGGCTCGCGGCCGACCTCGGCGCCATCCCGTTCCGGCTCGCCGACGACCAGCGGCCCCTGTATCACGCCGCCGCGGTCTTCGCCTCCAACTACCTCGTCGCGACGACGGGCGTGGCCGAGCGGCTGTTCGCCGAGGCCGGCGTGCCGGAGCCGCTCGCCTCGATGCGCCCGCTCCAGGAGGCGACCCTCGCGAACGTGGGGAGGCTCGGTCCCGGAGCGGCGCTCACCGGCCCGGCCGCCAGGGGGGACGCCTCGACCGTCGAGGGGAACCTCGACGCGCTCGCCTCGAGCGCGCCCGAGACCGTCGCCGCGTACGTCGCGATGTGCCGGGTCGCGCTCGACCTCGCCGAACGGAGCGGTCGGCTCGACGCGACCGGTCGTCGCGCGGTCGAAGCGGTGCTGGAGCGTTGGGATCGGTGATGGAGCTCCGCCGGACGACGACCGAGCTCCGCGCGAGGACCGACGGATGGCGCGAGGCCGGCGCATCGGTCGGACTCGTGCCGACGATGGGGTCCCTCCACGAGGGGCATCGTTCGCTCATCCGGCGTGCGCGGGCCGAGAACGACGCGGTCGTCGTCACGATCTTCGTGAACCCGCTCCAGTTCGTGCCGGGCGAGGATCTCGACCTCTACCCGCGCGACGAGGCGGCGGATGTGGCGGTCTGCGAACGCGAAGGCGTCGACGTCGTGTGGGCGCCGCCGGTCGAACAGGTGTACCCGCCCGATGTCGAGCTCCCCACGCCCGACCCGGGCCCGATCGGCGGGACGTTCGAAGGCGAAGTCCGTCCCGGTCACTTCGAGGGCGTGCTGACGGTCGTCCGTCGCCTGTTCGACGTGACCGGGCCGTGCCGCGCGTACTTCGGGGAGAAGGACGCGCAGCAGCTCTTCCTGGTGAGGCGGATGGCCGCGGCGGAGCCCGGACTCCGGGTCGAGGTGGTCCCGTGCCCCACCGTCCGGGGCCCCGACGGGCTGGCGCTCTCGTCTCGGAACGCCTACCTGAGCCAGGAGGAGCGTGCCCAGGCGACCTGCTTGTTCCTCGCGCTCACCGAGGCCGCGGAGCGCGCACGATCGGGCGAGCGGGACGCGGGGGTGATCGTGGCGGTGATGGCGCGCGAGATCGGCGCCACCCCGCTGGCCCACCTCGACTACGCCGCGGTGGTCGACGAGGCGACCTTCGAGCGGGCCGCCACGATCGACGCGCCTTCGCGCGCGATCGTGGCGGCCCGCTTCCCGAGCGCCCGGCTGATCGACAACCTCCTGCTCCCGGTCGCCGCCGGTTGAGGTTGCCGGGCAGCGGTGCCGTCCGCGACGATGGGCGCGCTCCGCCAAGGGCCGGCCGAGGCCCGGCCACGGCCCAGCCAAGGGTCCAGAAGGAGGGCCAGTGCTGCTCGCAGCCGACGTCGGCAACACCGAGATCATTCTGGGCGTGTTCGAGGGGAAGGAGCTCCGGTTCACCTGGCGTCTCTCGACGCGGGCCGAACAGACGTCCGACGAGCTCGCGCTCCAGCTCGCCGGGCTCCTGGAGCACCGCGGGCTCGATCTGCGGCGTGACCTGACCGGTCTCTGCGTCGCGAGCGTCGTCCCGGACCTCACGAGCGCGTTCCGCGAGATGGCGGCGAGCTACCTGAGCTTCCCCCCGTTGATCGTCGGTCCCGGCACCAAGACGGGCGTGTCCGTGCTGACCGACAACCCGCGTGAGGTCGGCGCCGACCGCGTCATGAACACGCTCGCCGCGTTCTCCCGCTTCGGCGGTCCCGCGATCGTCGTCGACTTCGGCACGAGCACCAACTTCGACGTCGTCTCCGAGGTGGGAGAGTTCATCGGCGGCGTCATCGGTCCGGGGATCCAGGTCGCGGCCGCGAGCCTCGTGTCCAGGACGGCTCGCCTCCCGCGGGTCGAGCTGACGGCGCCGCCGTCGGTGATCGGGAAGAACACCGTGGAATGCATCCAGTCGGCGTTGATCTATGGGACCGCGGACATGGTCGACGGCATCGTCGGGCGGGTGTCCCGAGAGCTGGGAGCCACGCCCACGATCGTCGCCACGGGGGGGCTCGCCCCGCTCGTGATCCCCCACTGCCGCTCGGTCGAGCACCACGAACCGTGGCTCACCCTCGAGGGGCTCCGGCTCGTGCATGACAGGAACGCGGAACCGAGCGATGCCTGACCGGAGCGAACCGCATCTCCCTGCCGAGGAGCGCGGTCGCGAGGCCGAAGTCCTCGCCGCCCGGCGTGCGTCGCTCGATCGCCTCGGTCGGGACCAGGCCTTCGCGCTCGACCTCCGCTCCGTCCTGGGCGTGGACGAGCCGACGCCGACCGGCCAGATCCGGGCCGCGCACCCGGACCTCGCGGCCGACACGACGACCGCGGAGCCGGTCGTCGTCGCCGGCCGCGTGGTCCTGAAGAGGGACATGGGGAAGCTGAAGTTCGCGACGATCCGCGATCGCGACGGCGACCTGCAGCTCGTGTTCGCGCAGGCGTCGATGTCGGAGGATCGCTTCGCCCTCCTCGACGAGGTCGACCTGGGCGACATCATCGGCGCCGAAGGGACGGTCGGGACCACGCGTCGCGGCGAGCTGAGCGTCTTCGTCGAGCGGTGGGCCATGCTCACCAAGGCCCTGCGGCCGCTCCCCGAGAAGTGGCACGGGCTGCAGGATCCCGACCTGCAGCAGCGTCGCCGGTACCTCCACCTGATCTCCGATCAGACGCCGCGGCGCTACGTCGCGGCCAGGGCCGAAACGCTCAAGACGATCCGCCGCGTCCTGGACGAGCGCGGGTTCGTGGAGTTCGAGGGCCCGATCCTCCAACTCGTTGCCGGTGGCGCGAACGCTCGTCCGTTCACGACCCACCATCACGCGCTCGACATCCAGATGAAGCTCCGGATCTCTCTGGAGCTGTACCTCAAGCGGATGCTCGTCGGCGGGCTGGAACGCGTGTACGAGCTGGGGCGGAACTTCCGGAACGAGGGCATCGACCGGGACCACAACCCGGAGTTCACGATGCTCGAGGCGTACCAGGCCTACGGCGACTACCACACGATGATGGAGCTCTCCGAAACGCTCGTCGTGGAGTGCTGCCGCGCCGTGAACGCCCCGATGGGTCGCGACCCCCGCTCCCTCGTCGTGGCGAACCGTGGACGCGGGCTCGACCTCACGCCGCCGTTCGCGCGCATCACGATCCTGGGCGCGGTGTCGGACGCGACCGGACAGGACGTGACGCTCGACCGCTCGGACCTCCCGGCGATCGCCGATGCGAACGGCGTCCCGATCGACGATGCATGGGGCCCCGGCAAGGTCGTCCAGGAGCTGTTCGAGAAGCTCGTCGAACCGACGATCTGGCGTCCCACGTTCGTGTGCGACTTCCCCCGCGAGGTCTCGCCGCTCGCCCGGCCGCATCGCGACGATCCCCGGCTCACGGAGCACTTCGACCTGGTGGCGGGCGGCGTCGAGCTCGTCACCGCGTTCTCCGAGCTCACCGATCCGCTCGAGCAGCGCGCCAAGTTCGAGCTGCAACAGCAGCTCAAGGACGTGCTCGGCGATGAGGTCCATCCGATGGACGAGGAGTTCCTCCGCGCGTTGGAGCACGGGATGCCGCCGGCCGGCGGCCTCGGGATGGGCATCGACCGGCTGCTGCTCGTGCTCACCGACGCACCGAGCTTGCGCGACCTCATCATGTTCCCGTCCCAGCGGCCGGTCCGGGAGGCGGATGAGGGGTGACTTGCGCCCGAAGCGCCTTCCGTGCATCTTGGCCGGGGCACCGTGGCCGCCTGACCTGAGGAGTGACGATGGACAAGACGACGATCGTGGAGCTCCTGCGCTCCGTCCCGCTGTTCTCGAGCCTCCCCGACCACGACCTCTCGCAGGTCGCCGACCGGATGAAGGAGGTGAACTTCTCGGCGGGAACCGCGGTCGCCAAGCAGGGGGAGACGGGCGTCGGGTTCCATCTGGTGGTGGACGGCACCGCCGAGGTCTCGAGGGACGGCGTCGCCCTGACGCATCTCGGCCACGGCGGCTACTTCGGTGAGATCGGGCTGATCGACGGTGGACCACGGTCGGCGACCGTGACGGCCACGACGGATCTCACGACCGTCTCGCTCGTTGGGTGGGATTTCACCCCGTTGCTGGACAACGCGTCGTTCGCCAAGGGCCTGCTGCTCGGGCTATGCAGGATCGCCCGGGGGGAGCGTGACGGATAGGTCGCGGCGCTAGGCGGCCGATCCGGCGGCCTCGTGCAGCACGACCACCAGATCGCGGAGCCCCGTTCCCTTGGCCAGGAAGCCGCGGGCTCCCGCCTCACGGGCGGCGCGCTCCGTCCCGTCGTCCGCGTGGGCCGTCAGGATCACCACGGGCAGGTCCGGCCGGCGTTGGTGGATCCGCCGCATCGCATCGATCCCCGACAGGTCCGGCATCGACAGGTCCATGATGATGACGTCCGGATCGAGCTGTTCCGCCTCGTCGCAGGCCGCCACGCCGCCGCCCGCCTGTCCGGCGACCTCGATGTCCTCGAGCATGTCGAGCGCCGACGACAACGCGTGCCGGAACGCCTGATGGTCGTCGACGACGAGCACGCGCACGGGGTCCACGGCTGAAGTCTCCCGGGCTGCAGCGATCTTGGCATCACCCTTCGTGGGGGATTCTTCGTGGTTCCATCGGAGCACGCCTTCGCATGCGTAACGTTTCGTACTAATCCTCGAGGGGGAAGCGACCGAAGGGATGATGGGAACACTGATGGCACGGCGGCGGTTCCAAGCGTTCGGAGACCCCCGGGTATACTCGGGGTCGAGCGGGCGCTGGGGCCAAACCTCGGCGCCCGATGTACCTCGGGGGGAGGACGTGGCTCCCCTGATCCCCGGGGGTAGCGCGGAAGA
>JBKOZW010000008.1:0-8973 GCA_046726095.1 Actinomycetota bacterium | reverse complement strand
GAACGGATAGGCTCCGCGCGTGAGCCAGAGCTTCTCGGACGCGATGCTCCGCGAGCGCCAGCCGATCGGCGGGCGCCGGCCCGAGGTGTCGGCCACGCGGACCAAGCGGCAGAGCGTCGTCGCGCTGAGCGGGGTCCCCCTTTTCTCGGATCTTCCGAAGCGCGCGCTCCATCGGCTCGCCAAGGAGGCCGACGAGCTCTCCTTCGAGCCGGGCGAGCATCTCGTCGACGAGGGGCTCCTCGGCGAGACCCTCTTCGTCGTGATGCAGGGAAAGGCGAAGGTGACCCGCCGGGGCCGGCGCGTCGGCTCGGTCGTCCCGGGGGACTTCTTCGGCGAGCTCTCGACGATCGACGGTGGACCGAGGACGGCGACGGTCGTGGCGGAGACCCCGATGCGCGTGCTCCGTCTGTTCCGGGGGACGCTCGCCAAGCTGCTGGAGGACGAGCCGCAACTCACCTTGAAGATCCTCGACGGGATCGTGCGGAGGATCCGCCAGGTCGAGAGGGGAAGCTAGCCGGACGCGCGAGCGTCCCCGACGAGCAGGTCCAGCTCGGCGAGGACCCCGGGGTCCACGTCCAGGTCTCCGGCCGAGGCGTTCTCCCGCGTGTGCTTCGCGCTGCGGCTGCCCGCGATCGCGCTCGTCACACCGGGCTGCGCGAGGTTCCACGCGAGGGCGAGCTGCGCGACGGTGATCCCGTGACGCTCCGCGATCGGCCGCATCGCGTCGACGATCGTGAAGGCGTGATCGAGGTGGTCGCCGCTCGTCAACCCTTCGGCGGCGCGCCAGTCGTCGATCGCGCCCACGTCGTCGCGCCCGATCGCACCGGTGAGGAACCCCGCCCCGAGCGGCGAATAGCTGAGGACGCCGATCCCCACCTCGCCGCACCAGCGGATGAGCTCTCGGTCGTCCGGGCGCACCAGTGAGAACTCCTGCTGCAGAGAGTCCACGTGGCGGATCGCCAAGCACCGTTCGATCGCGCGACGGTCGAAGTTCGAGGCCCCGATCGTGCGGACCTTCCCCGCGTCGAGCAGCCCCTCCATCGCTCCCCACGTGTCCTCGAGCGGCACCCCCGTCCCGTCCAGCCAATGGAGCTGGTAGAGGTCGATCGTCTCTATCCCCAGACGTCGCAGGGACCCCTCGCAGGCGTGCTCGACCTGCTCGGGTCGGAACCCGGACCCCTGGGGGGAGGGGGCGACCTTGGTCGCCACGGTCACGTCGCCCCGGCCGGCGATCGCGTGGCCGACGAGCGTCTCGGAGACGCCGTTCCCGTAGACCTCGGCCGTGTCGATCCAGGTCATGCCGGCGTCGAGCCCCGCCCGGATCGCGTCGATCACCGTCTCCTCGGAGGTGTTGGGTCCCCAATCGTCGCCGCCGGCTTCCCAGGCGCCGAACCCGACTACGGAGAGGTCCGGACCGCTCGCACCGAGCTTCCTCGTTCGCATCCGCGCCATCCAATCACAAGGATCCCCGGCCGCACCCCGCGTCCGTGCACCGGTCGGTCCTCCCTGCGCGCGCTACGCTAGATGGGTCACATAGCGGATGACGATGTCATCGATGCCAGCCAGATACGCTGCAAGACACGCCCCCCGAGACGACGAAGGAGCCAAGGGCCCGCGCGCCACCATCCGATGAGCAAAGCGGTCGAAGAACGCGACCATGTGGTCATCCGTTTCGCCGGCGACTCCGGGGACGGGATGCAACTCACCGGCGATCGTTTCACCAATGCGACCGCGATCCTCGGGAACGACCTGGCGACCCTCCCCGACTTCCCGGCCGAGATCCGCGCCCCCGCCGGCACCGTCCACGGCGTCTCGGCGTTCCAGATCCAGTTCGCGTCGACGGACATCACCACGCCCGGCGACCACGCCGACGTCCTGATCGCGATGAACCCGGCCGCCCTCCGCGCCGACCTCGACAAGGTCGCCCGCGGCGGGACGATCATCGTGAACGAGGACGCGTTCATGCAGCGGAACCTCGACAAGGCCGGGTACGCCTCCGACCCCACAACGGACGGCTCGCTCGACGGGTATCAGATCTACCGGGTGCCGATGACCTCGATCACGGTCCGAGCCGTAGAGAGCCTCGGGGTCGGCAAGAAGGAGGCCGAGCGGGCCAAGAACATGTTCGCCCTCGGCCTGGTGAGCTGGATGTACGGGCGTCCGGTCGACGTGACGCTGCACTGGCTCGAGCAGAAGTTCAGCGGGAAACAGGAGATCTACGACGCGAACCTCGCGGCGTTCAACGCGGGCTACAACTTCGGCGAGACGACCGAGCTGTTCGCGCACCAGGTGCACGTCGACGCCGCGCCGGCCGCCCCCGGGACCTACCGGAACGTCGCCGGGGCACAGGCGTTGGCGTGGGGCCTGATCGCGGCCGCGGGCCGGAGCGGGCTGTCCCTGTTCTATGCGAGCTACCCCATCACGCCCGCCTCCGAGCTGCTGCATGAGCTCTCGAAGCACAAGAACTTCGGGGTGCTCACGATCCAAGCGGAGGATGAGATCGCGGCAGCCAACATGACGCTCGGTGCGGCCTTCACGGGCCAGCTCGCCGTCACGGGAACGAGCGGCCCGGGCATCGACCTCAAATCGGAAACGATCGGTCTGGCCGTGATCACGGAGCTGCCGATGATCGTCGTCGACGTGATGCGTGCGGGACCGTCGACGGGGATGCCGACCAAGAACGAACAGGGCGACCTGCTCCCAGCGATGTTCGGTCGCCACGGCGAGTCACCGATCCCGATCATCGCGCCCTCGTCACCGGCCGACTGCTTCGAGGTCGCGATCGAGGCCGCGCGGGTCGCGGTGCGCTACCGCACGCCCGTCTTCATCCTGTCGGACACCTTCCTGCAGAGCTCGTCGGAGCCGTGGCTGCTCCCGGACGTGGACGCCCTTCCGACGTTCACCCCGGGATTCGCCGAGGCGAACGGTTCGGGTTTCCTCCCGTACGCGCGCGACGACCGGCTCGCGAGGCCGTGGGCGATCCCGGGGACGCCGGGGCTCGAACACCGCATCGGGGGGCTCGAACGCGAGGACGTGACGGGCGACATCAGCTACGACCCGGAGAACCACGAGCGCATGACGGACCTGCGCCGGCGGAAGGTCGAGGGGATCGCGGCCGACATCCCCGACCTCGAGCTCGACGATCCCGCCGGCGATGCGGAGGTGCTCGTCCTGGGATGGGGGTCGACCGCCGGGACGATCCGAGCGGCGGCCGAGCGCGTCCGGGGTGACGGCATCCCTGTCGCGACCGCCCACCTCCGCTGGCTCAATCCCATGCCGACGAACACGGGGAGCGTCGTGTCGCGCTACCCCAAGATCCTGATCCCGGAGCTCAACTCCGGGCACCTCGCCCTGCTGATCCGCGGGAGGTACCTGGTGAACGCCCGGTCGTTGTCCAAGGTCCAGGGGCTCCCGATCTGGGCCGACGATCTCGAGGCCGCGATCCGGAGGTTGGTCGATGAGTGAGACGAACGGCGAGGCCTCGGGCGTCGGCACCCTGACGAAGAAGGACTTCACATCGGATCAGGAGCCGCGTTGGTGCCCCGGATGCGGCGACTACGCGATCCTGGCGGCCGTCCAGGGCTTCATGCCGGAGCTCGGCGTCGAGCCCCACAACACGGTCTTCGTGTCCGGGATCGGCTGCAGCGGCCGCTTCACGTACTACATGGACACGTACGGCTTCCACGGCATCCACGGGCGGGCGCCGGCGCTCGCGACCGGGGTGGCCGTCGCGAACCCCGACCTGCACGTGTGGGTCGTGACCGGGGACGGCGACGCCCTCTCGATCGGCGGGAACCATCTGATCCACGCCCTGCGGCGCAACGTGAACATCAAGATCCTGATGTTCAACAACCAGATCTACGGGCTGACGAAGGGCCAGTACTCGCCGACCTCGGAGGAGGGCAAGGTCACCAAGTCGACACCGTTCGGATCGGTCGACCATCCCTTCAACCCGGTCGCCGTCGCTCTCGGGGCGGAGGCGACGTTCGTCGCGCGGACGGTGGACAACGACCGGAAGCACCTGACGGACATCCTGCGACAGGCCGCAGAGCACCCGGGCGCGGCGTTCATCGAGATCTACCAGAACTGCAACGTGTTCAACGACGGCGCCTTCGACGTGATCCGCGACAAGCAGCAGGGCGCTCACAACCAAATCCGCCTGGTCGACGGCGAGCCGATCGTCTTCGACGAGGGGACGCGGTGCGTCCGGGTCGGCGAGAACGGCCGGCTCGAGATCGCCGCGGTCGAGGCGTCCGACCCCGCGTCGATCGTGACGCACGATGCGCACGGCCGGCCGTCGTTGGCGTTCGCGCTCGCGCACCTGTCCCACGGGCCGACGGAGCCCACCTGCATCGGCGTCTTCCAGGAAGAGGAGCGCCCGACGTATGGGGAGGCGGTCAGGTCTCAGGTCGCCCGAGCGGTGGAGCGGCTGGGTCCCGGCGACCTGAAGGCCCTGCTTCACGGCGGCGATACCTGGACGGTGGGATGACCGCCGCGCGCGACGCTCAGCCCCGGCGGCCGAGCGCGTACGCCACGCCGTAGCCCGCCGCGGCGCCCAGCAGCAGCCCCAGCACCAGTCCGGCGGCATTGCCGCCGCCGCCGTTGCCGATCGCCGCGCCGATCGCGGCCCCGACGATCAGCCACACCATGGTGGGCAGGACCGACCCGTGGGGTGCATCCGTCACGGTGTGGTCCCGTCGGTTGGTCGGAACCTCGCGAGCGCCTCGGCCGAGCGCCGCTCGACGCGCCGCAGCTGGTCGACGACGCCGGGGAGCGCCGCGAGGAACCGTTCGACGTCATCCTCGGTCGTGTTCGGGCCCAGGCTCACCCTGAACCCGCCGGCCCCTGGCAGCCCTATCCTTTCGAGGACGGGCGATGGATCCTCTGGCCTGCCGCTGCACGGCGAGCCCGCACCGAGCTGGAAGCCGCGATCGTCGAGCGCCATCGCGAGGGTCGCCGCGTCCACCCCCTCGACGGCGAACCCGACCAGGTGGGGAACGCGATGGGTGGGGTGTCCCAGGACGGTGGCGCCCGGGACCTCGGCCTCGATCCGTTCACGGATCGAGGCCGTCAGCGCCCAGTGTCGGGCCGCGTCGTCGGACATCGTCGAGCTCGCGGCGGCGAGGGCCGCCGCGAGCCCGGCGATGCCCGGGGTGTTCTCCATCCCGGAGCGCCGCTTCCGCTCGCGGTCGTCACCGCACGGGTACGCCGCGATGCCGACCCCTCGTCGCACGAAGAGGGCGCCTGCGCCTGGTGGGCCCCCGAACTTGTGGGCGGACAGCGACAACAGGTCGACCTGCAACGCGCCCACGTCGACCGGGAGACGCCCGACGGTCTGGCAGGCGTCCGTGTGGAACCGGATCCCCGACGCGCGAGCGAGCCGCGCCGCCTCCGCGACCTGCTGCAGCGTGCCGATCTCGTGGTTCGCGTGCTGCACGCTCGCCAGGAGCGTCCCGGGCTGGCGGAGCTCCGCCTCGTAGCGATCGAGATCCATCGAGCCGTACCGATCGACCGGCACCAGGACCGCCTCGAACCCGTCGCTCTCCAGCATGTGGGTGATGCCCCCGACCGCCGGATGCTCGACGGAGCTGACGACGATCCGCGTCCCGAGCTCGCGCACGGCGCGCACGCAACCCCAGATCGCGAGCGACACGGATTCGGTGCCGCCGGAGGTGAACACGATCTCGTCGGCCTGCGCGCCGATCGCGGCTCCCACCCCGGCTCGCGCTTCGTCGACGATCGCGCGTGCGGTCCGAGCCGATCCGTGGATCCCGAGCGGATCGCCCGTCGCGTCGAGCGCGTCGACGATCGCGGCTCGCGCTTCGGACCGGAGCGGCACGCCCGCGGCCGCGTCCAGGTAGACGACGGGCTCCATCGCGCGAAGCCTAGCGGTCTGGCTCCGTCGTCTACGGCGTGGCCGGTTCCTTCCCCTGTAGGTACAGGTACCAGTACGCGACCCCCGCGATGATCCCACCGGCGATAGGGCCGACGATCCAGACCCACCAGTTGGACCACGTGCCGGTGATCAGGGCAGGGCCGAACCATCGCGCGGGGTTCATCGCCGCGCCCGTGAGGGCTCCGACGGCAAGGATGTCGATCGTGATGACGAGGCCGATCGTGAAGCCACCCGTTTTGGTGAACGCGCCCCGGTCGTCGATCGCGGTGGCGAACACGGCCCACACCAGGAAGAACGTCGCGACGGCCTCCACCAGGACGGCTTTGCCGATCGCGTAGCCCGGAGCGACCGCCGGCGTTCCGCCGCCGACCGCGTCGAACGCGGGGGCGGGGGAGAAGTACTTGAGCAGACCGGCGGCGGCGACGGCGCCGGCGAGCTGCGCAACGATGTACACGGCGCTCCGCCGGGTCGGCATCTTCCCCGTCACCCACAGCGCGACCTGGATCGCGGGGTTGAACACGCCGCCGGAGATGTGCGCCATCAACGAAACCATGATCGCGATCGCGAGGCCGTGGGCGAAGGCGATCGCCAGGAGGTCGCCGTTGCCGGTGGCGATGATCGTGCCCGCCCCGAAGAAGATCAGCGCGAACGTGCCGATGAACTCCGCGACCGCGGCTCTCCCGGTGTTCTCCATGGATCCTCCTTGCCGGGTGGCTTCCGGCGGAACGCTAGCCGAGCGGTCGGCGTCGGGCAAAGGCTCGGAGGGGCCTGGTAGCCTCCGCTCGTGGACGTGTTGCTCGTGTCGCCCGATCCTCGGTCACGCGAGCTGATGACGCTCACCGTCCGCAGCATCGAACGCCGGCTGGGCACTGAGCTCCGGTTCCGGGCCGCGGCGAACGGCGACCTCGGAACCAGGGCCGCCCTCCGGGATCGCCCGGACGTGATCGTGGCCGACGAGCTCGCGTCACGAGCGGGCGCGTTCTCCCTGGCGAAGACCCTCCGAGACGATCGGGATCCGTACACCGGAGTCATCCTGATCTTGCTGGAGCGTCCGCAGGACGCGTGGCTGGCGCGGTGGTCGGGCGCCGACGCATGGTTCGTTAAGCCGCCCGATCCTTTCGAGGTCGCCGACCGTCTGTGGGAGCTGCTGGATCGGAAGGGCCTGGTGCCCCAGGAGGAGCGGGTGTGAAGATCAAGGGAACGTGCAAGCGATGCGGCCGTGAGTTCCTGGTGGACCAGGTGATCGAGAACGGAGGCCGGTGCCCATGGGACGGCGAGCCGTTCAGCGCCGACTACGCGATCGTGCTCATCGACGCGCTGCGATCGGCGCAGGATTCCGGCACGACGCTCGAGAACGCTCTGGAAGCCGTCGCCGACATCCATCCCGAGTTCACCCTGGATGGAGCCTCGGTCATGGGGAAGATCGCGACGCAGATCACGCGTTTGCAGGAGAACCTGATCAGGCAGGGATAGAACGAGGGTCACGTGGGCTTCAACGCGATGCAGCCGGGGAAGGTGAAGCGGGGCGATCTGCTGTACCTGGCCGCGGCGTTGATCGTGATCGGTCTCCTGCTCGCCTGGGCGTTCTTCGGGACGTGAGTGGGGATCCCGACCTCGCATCGCTGCCGTTCGGCTACCTCACGACGACGGGACGGGTGAGCGGCCGCTCCCACCGGATCGAGATCTGGTTCGCGCTCCACGACGGGGTGATCTACCTGTTGTCGGGAGGTCGCGACGCGGCTGATTGGGTCCGGAACATCCTCGTGACGCCGGACGTGGTCTTCGAGCTGGGCGATGTCAGACGACCGACGAGGGCGCGCGTCCTCGAAGCGGGAACGGACGAGGATGCGCTCGCACGAAGGCTCCTGCTCGAGAAGTACGGCCGTGGGGGAGAGAACCTCGACGGGTGGGCGCGGACATCGCTCCCCATCGCGATCGACTGGCCTTCGTGATGCACGCTCCCGGTTCGGATTCAGCTCTCGTCGAACCCGAGAGAGAACATCCGCTCCAGGTCGTGCCGGGAATAGACCTGGAACGCGATCAGCGACTCGGTCCGCACGACGCCCTCGACCTTCGCGATCCCGCCCGGGATCACCTTGGCGAGGTCGTCGTGACCCGCCACTCGAACGATCGCGACCAGATCGAACTCGCCCGCGACCGAGTACACCTCCGACACCCCGTCGACATCCGCGATCGCCGTGGCGGCCTCACCGATCTCGTCGATGTCGCACTGGACCAGGACCACTGCATGCACGCTCACGGGCTCGGCCTCCTCACGTCCGCTCGAGGACGACGGCGAGCCCCTGCCCGCCGCTGATGCAGAGCGTCGCGAGCCCGAGCGAGGTCTCCGATGCCCGCAGCTCGTACGCCAGCGAAAGGATGATCCGCGCGCCGCTCATGCCGATCGGGTGGCCCAGGCTGATGCCCCCGCCGTTCACGTTGAGCCGGTCTCGGTCGAACTTCAGCTCGCGCTCGCACGCGATCACCTGCGCGGCGAAGGCTTCGTTGATCTCGATCCGGTCGAAGTCGTCGATCGTGAAGCCCGTCCTCTCGAGCACCTTCTTGGTCGCGGGCACCGGCCCGATGCCCATGATCTCCGGTGGGACGCCTGCCCAGCTCCACCCGAGGATGCGAGCGAGCGGCTGACGGCCCTCCGCCTTGGCCCGAGACTCGGCCATGACGATCAGGGCCGCGGCCCCGTCTGTGATCCCGCTCGAGTTGCCGGCTGTCACCGAGCCACCTTCGCGGAACACGGGTGCGAGCCTCGCGAGCCCTTCGATCGTGGTGTCGGGACGCGGATGCTCGTCCTGGGCCACCGACACCGGCTTCCGGTCGAGCGTCGTCTCGACGACGAACATCTCCGCGGTTCGGCGGTCCGCGCCCGCGGCGGCCTTCTGCTGTGACTCCAGCGCGAAGGCGTCCTGCTCCTGACGCGAGAGGTCGTACCGGTCGACGAGGTTCTCCGCGGTCTCGCCCATCACGAGCCCGCACAGGGGATCGAGGAGGCCGTCGCGGTACATCGCGTCGACGAGCTGTGTGTCGCCGAGCCGATGCCCGCGTCGCGCGTCCGGCAGCAG
>JBKOZW010000007.1:0-5452 GCA_046726095.1 Actinomycetota bacterium | reverse complement strand
CTGGAGCTCGAGTTCTCCGACGTGCTCGCGTGGCTGACGTCGCTCGCGAACATCCTCCAGGTCGATCTGGCCGCGGCCGCGACGCGCTACGAAGACGGATGTCCCAAGTGCGGGGCGACGCCCTGCAGTTGCCCGATGTAGTAACGACCCGGCTACGTGACCGCCCCATGCCTGCCGAGATCCGCGTCCCACGCGAGCAAGACCGCGACGACATCGTGCGTCTGCTTTCGACATCCCTCAACTTCCCGCTGGCAAGCGCGATGGCACGCAAGGACACGTTCCGCCTCGAGGACATGCGGTCCGCGTACGTCGACGATCGACCGGTCGCCAACGCGGCCGAGTTCCGCTTCACACAATGGTTCGGGGGCCGTGGCCTGGCGTGCTCCGGCATCTGGGGCGTCGTGACCGAACCCGAGCGGCGCGGCGCCGGGCTCGCGTCAGCGTGCCTCGGCATGCTGCTGGACGACGCCCGGCGCCGCGGCGACCCGCTCACCTCGCTCTTCCCGGCCGTGCTCGAGCCCTACCGTCGGATGGGCTACGAGCTCGCCGGCACCTTCGACGAACATCAGATCGCGCTCGACGACCTTCCCGCGGTCCGCGCGGAGGATCTTCCTCGCGTCGAGCTCGCCGACGTTGACCGCGACCTGGAGGCGATCCGGGCCGCCTACGGACGCTGGGTACGTTCGCACAACGGCACGATCGAACCCGACGCCGATTTCTGGCGCGATCGCGTCATCGTTCGACCGTGGGACGAGGCCGCGCGCGCCGTCGTCGTCCGCGACCGCGACGCGGTCATCGGTTTCGCCGCGTTCACCCGCACACCCGACCCGAGTGGTCACCTCGGCGAGATCGGCTTCGGACTTCGTTGCTCCATGTTCTTCATGACGAACGAGCGCGCGCTCCGCGCCTTCATCGCCTACGCGCGGGGCTACCGCGGCGTCGGCCGGTGGCTCCGGTGGGGCGGCGCTCCCAACGACCCACTCACGTTGCTGGTCGGTGTCCAGGCGGTCGCCGTCGCCCGTCGATACCGATGGATGCTCCGCATCCTCGACGTGCCCGCCGCGTTGGAAGGACGCGGCTATCCCCCCGTCGACGCCGAGGCGACGTTCGCGGTCGACGACCCTCGCCATCCGGAGAACGCGGGTCCGTGGCGCGTCGCCGTGTCCGCCGGCGAAGCGAAGATCGGCCCGGCCGATCGTCACGATCGACGGCCGATCCCGATCGGCGCTCTGTCCTCTCTGTACACGGGATACCTGCGACCGCACGACGCGGTCGCGCTCGGCCTCCTCGACGCGGACGATCCCGCCGTCGAGGCGCTCTCGGTGTTGTTTGCCGGGGCGGACCCATGGTGTCCGTTCTTCTTCTGAGGCTGCGGCGATGGGTGTCGACGTTCGACTCGCGCGGCCGGACGACTGGCGCGCCGTGGCGGCACTCCTCGTCGAGCTCCGTCGCGGCGTCGCCCACGGCACGGCCGACGACGTCACGCACCAGCTGCAGTTCGCGGGGCACATCGGCCGCATCGACAACGTCACGCTCGTGGCACAGCTGGCCGACGAGGTCGTGGGCGTGGTCGACATGGAGTACCACCAAAGCCTGGGTGATCACCGACCGCAGGCGCGGGTGAACGACCTCGTGGTCACCGACGCGGCGCGGGGGATGGGCACGGGAACCGCTCTGCTCTCCAAGGCCGAGGAGCTCGCGCGCAAACGCGGCTGTTTCCGGATGGCGCTCGTCACGGCCGGGTGGCGCACGGACGCGATCGCCTTCTACGAGCGGGAGGGCTGGGCGAACTACGGCGAGTGGTTCGTCAAACCGCTGGCCGACGACGTGGATCCGAGCGGGATGCCCATCCGCGACGACACGTGAACGCCGCGACGTTGCTAGCCTCGGGGGGTCGATGGCGGACTTCCAGGATGTCCTGCACGCTGCCCGTGGAGGGGACGAGCACGCGCTCGGCGAGCTCTACCGTGGGATCTACCCACGGTTCGTCCGGTACGCGAGGGCGATCGCGCCCGGGAGCGCCGAGGACATCGCCTCGGATGCCTGGCTCGACGTCGCTCGCGGTCTGCATCGCTTCCGCGGCGACGAGTCGGGGTTCCGCTCCTGGGCGTTCACGATCGCCCGCCGGAGGGCCCTGGACCTTCAGCGCAGGAATGTCCGGCGCCGCACCGACCCTGCGGATCCGCACCAGCTGGCCGATGCGGCCCCGGGTGGCGACGTGGAAGACGAAGCCCTCGCGTCCCTCGGAGCGACATGGGCGATCCGGCTGATCGTCGACTCGCTCTCCAGCGATCAAGCGGAGGTCGTCCTCCTCCGGGTGATCGGCGATCTCGAGGTCGACCAGGTCGCGGAGATCATGGGCAAGCGGGCCGGCACGATCCGGGTGCTCCAGCACCGCGGGCTCCGCCGGCTCGCCGAAACCCTTCGCCGTGAGGATGTAACGCGATGACCGCCTGGGGCGATCTTCCTCACGAGATGCGCGGTGAGCGGATCGATGCAGACACGATGGAACGGTTGCTTCGCGGGCGGTTGACGCCCGACGACGCCCCCCCGGGCTACTCCGATGTCGCGTCGATCCTGCTCACCGCCGCATCTCCAACCGAACCCCGAGAGCTCGCCATGGAGCTCCGACACGTGACGGCCGCCCGGGCGATCCTGGCCGAGCGAGCGACCGGTCGCCGGCCGGTGCGCCGGCCAACGCGCAGGGTCCTCGCGGCCGCGATCATCGCGGGAGCGCTCATGATCCTCCCCGGACTTGCCGCCGCGAACGTCCTGCCGGGCCCGGCGCAGCACGCCGTGTCGTCGGTCCTCGACAAGGTCGGCATCTCCGTCCCGGCCGGGAGCGAGGACCAACCGAACAACACCGGCGAGCACCCGGCGAGCACCGGACCCGAGATCTCCGGCATCGCGACCACCACGGACGCGACCGGCGTCGCGAAGGGCGCGGAGATCTCTTCGGTCGCGAGCGGCGGCAAGAGCCAGGCCGGTCAGCACGGCAAGGCGGCCGATGCGCCTCACGGAGCGCCACCGCAAGAGCCGGGGAGCCGTGGCCAGAGCGGGCAAAGCAGCCAAAGCGGCCAGAGCGGCCAGAGCGGCCAGAGCGGCCAGAGCGGCGATGCGGGGACCAACCGCGGTCCGAGCGACTCTGGGTCGGAGCACGCGTCGCCTAAGGCTGGAGTCGCTCCAACACACCCGTGAGCTCGGCGGGGTCGCCCTCCGCCATCTCCCACGGTTTGTGAAGCGCATCCCCCGCCCACCTAGGAACGACGTGCAGATGGAAGTGGAAGACGTGCTGCCACCCGGACTTGCCGTTCGCTTGGAACAAGGTCAATCCGTCGGGCCGAAGCCGGTCCTGGAGGAGGGTCGACACCTCTTGGGCGAGCGTCCACACGCTGCGACCGTCCTCCGGGTCGAGATCGAAGATGTCGTCCGCGTGGGCCCTGGGGATCACGAGGGTGTGGCCCTCCGTCGCGGGATTGATGTCCAGGAACGCGAGGGCCCCGTCCGACTCGGCCACCTGGTACGAGGAAGCCTCACCGGCGGCGATCGCGCAGAAGATGCACCCGATCGTGGACATCGATCTACCTCCTGTAGAGACGTTCGGCGATCTGCACGGCATCCAGCGCCGCGCCGGCGCGGAGGTTGTCCGCGCAGCTGAAGAGGACGAGGGCGTCCTCGCGGCCGGGTACCTGCCGGATGCGACCGACGATCGCGCCCTCCCCGCCGGCCGCATCCAGCGGTGTCGGGAACGTGCCCGCGTCGGGGTCGTCCATCAACGTGACGCCGGGAGCGGCGCGGAGCGCGACCCGAGCTTCATCGGGCGAGATCGGACGCGCGAACTCCGCAAGGATGGACACCGCATGCCCCACCAGGACGGGCACCCGGACCGAGGTGGCGACGACCGACAGGTCCGGCGCCGAAAGGATCTTGCGTGGCTCGGCCATCATCTTGGACTCCTCGCCGGTGAAGCCGTCAGACCCGAACTCGCCGATCTTGGGCACGACGTTGTACGCGATCGTCCTTCCCATCACAGGTCCGGCCGGCAGCCCAGCCACGTCGGGCGCCGCGAGCGACTCCTCGTCACCGCGGAGCTTCTCGACCTGCTCGAGCAGCTCGGCGATCGCCTTGTGGCCGGCGCCGCTCACCGCCTGGTACGACGAGAGGATGAGCGAGGTGCAGGTCGCCGACCGATGCAAGGGGGCGACGGCGAGCATCGCCGTGACCGTCGTGCAGTTGGGAACGGCGATGATGCCCGGCTTGGGCCAACCATCCAGCGCTTCGGGATTGACGTCGGGGATCACGAGCGGGACGTCCGGATCCATCCGGAACGCGCTCGAGTTGTCGATGCACACCGTCCCGTTCGACGCGATGTCCGGGAGGAACGCGCGCGATGCCGTCGCCCCGATCGAGACGAACGCGACGTCCACTCCGCGGCACGCCTCGACCGACAGCTCCCGGATCGGGTGCTCCTCACCGCGAAAGGTGACGGGCAGGCCCGCGCTCCTCGCGGATGCGAGCGGAACGAACTCGCCCACCGGGAACTCGCGCTGTTCGAGGATGCGCGTCATCTCCCGCCCGACGGCGCCCGTGGCGCCGATCACGGCGACCTTCACGATGCCGCCAATCCGAAGCGCTCGTGGACCGCGCGCAGCGCGCGTTCCGCGTCGTCCTTCCGGATCACGCACGAGATCCGGATGGGCGAAGTCGAGATCATCTCGATGTTGATGCCTTCGCCGGCGAGGACGTCGAACATGTCCGCGGCGACGCCGGGGTGCGACTTCATCCCCGCGCCGACGAGGGACAGCTTCGCGATCCCGTCGTCCACGCTGAATCCGTCCGCACCGATGTCGCGCGCGAGCGCATCCAGGACGGCTCCGAGCCTGGGCAGGTCGGCGAGCGGCGCGGTGAACGACATGTCCGTCGTCCCGTCGTGCGAGACGTTCTGCACGATCATGTCCACGTTGATCGCCTCGGCCGCGATCGCCTTGAAGATCGACGCCGCGACGCCGGGCCGGTCGGGCACGTCGTCGATCGTGACCTTGGCCTCGTCGGCGTCGAGCGCCGCCCCCGAGATCAGCACGCCTTCCATCTGGCCCCCATCATCCCTCACCCACGTCCCGTCCCGGTCCTCGAAGGCAGAACGGACGTGGAGCTGCACGCCGTGGCGACGGGCCATCTCGACCGAGCGTGACTGCAGCACCTTGGCGCCGGTCGCCGCCAGCTCGAGCATCTCGTCGTAGCTGATCACGCCGATCCTGCGGGCATCGGGGACGATCCGAGGATCCGCCGTGTAGACGCCGTCGACGTCGGTGTAGATCTCGCAGATGTCGGCGCCAACGGCTCCCGCCATCGCCACCGCCGTGAGATCGGACGCACCCCGACCGAGCGTGGTGATCTCGTACTGCGTCGAGAGCCCCTGGAACCCGGCGAGCACCACGACGTTGCCGGCCCC
>JBKOZW010000006.1:0-6110 GCA_046726095.1 Actinomycetota bacterium | reverse complement strand
GGCGATCGTCCACGACGTCCTCGCGATGCCCGGCGCAACCGACATCACCGCCGGCGTCGACTTCGGATCGATCGGATCGCGCGCGGAGGCGGACGGCCTGGTGGCCTTCCCGCCGGTCACCCAGCACGAGGCGCTGCTCGCGCTCGGCCTCCATGACTGGCTCCGCGGACAGCTCGAGGCGCAAGGCCGCGCGCTCGACGAGGGAAGCGGACTCGATGCGGTCCGAACGTGGTCCGGGCGGAGCCGGGCTTCCCTCCTGGTCGACCCCGGCGGGCTCGGGCGGCTCCGCTGGCTCCTCCTTGCGACGCCCGGACTCGAACCCCCGGGATGGCTGACGCGCGCGTCACGTGGGTCGAGCGGCGCCTGAGGGGAGCCGTCGGGCTCAGTAGGCGATCGCCCAGGCGGCCGTGTCCACGGCCGCCTGGGCGCACACCACGCAGGGGCCGTCGGGACGATCCGGTTCCAAGGGGAGGAACCGGATCGTCGCCTTCGTCTCGTCCTTGACCTTCGTCTCGCACGCCGCGTCGCCGCACCACCCACCGATCACGAACCCGCCCGGGTCGTCGATCGCCGCGCGCAGCTCGTCGTAGGAACGCACGCGCGTCGTGTGGGCCTCGCGGAACCTGAGTGCGTCGTCGTACAGGGAACGCTGGATCTCGCTCAGCGCGTGTCGGACGCGATCCTCGATCGCGCCGATCCCGATCTCCTCCTTGTCGTCTCCGTCACGCCGGACGAGCGTGACGACCTCCTTCTCCAGATCGCGAGCGCCGAGCTCCAACCGGATCGGGACCCCGCGGAGCTCGCTCTCTGCGAACTTGTAGCCGGGTCGGAGGTCGTCCCGGTCGTCGAGCTCGACCCGCACCGGCCGGTCTTCCCACGATGTGTCACGAAGCGTCCCCGCCAGGCCTTCGCATGCCGCCGTCACGCCGAGCGTCTCCTCGTCGGTCTTGCCGCGGATCGGCACGATCAGCACGTGGGTCGGCGCGACGCGCGGCGGGAGCCGCAGGCCGTTCTCGTCGCCGTGGGCCATGATCAAGCCCCCGACGAGGCGCGTCGACGCGCCCCACGACGTGGCCTCGGCGTAGTGCTGGTCGCCGTCGCGGCCCAGGAACTGGACGCCGTAGGCCTTCGCGAAGTTCTGCCCCAGGTAGTGGGACGTTCCGGCCTGCAACGCCTTCCGGTCGCGCATCAGGGCTTCGATCGTGAGGGTCTCCTCCGCGCCCGGGAACCGTTCGGCCGGCGTCTTGCGCCCGACGAACACCGGCATCGCCATCTCGTCCTCGGCGACCTGCCGGTAGACCTCGAGCATCTGCTTCGCCTCGGCCCACGCTTCGTCCTTGGTCTCGTGCGCGGTGTGCCCCTCCTGCCAGAGGAACTCCGTCGTGCGAAGGAACAGGCGCGGCCGCATCTCCCAGCGCACGACGTTCGCCCACTGGTTGTAGAGCAGCGGCAGGTCCCGGTAGCTCTGGACCCACTTCGCGTACGTGTCCCAGATGATCGTCTCCGACGTCGGACGGACCACGAGCGGCTCGCCCAGCTCGTCGCCGCCCGCGCGCGTGACCATCGCGAACTCCGGAGCGAACCCCTCGACATGCTCCTTCTCCCGCTCGAGCAACCGCAGCGGGATGAACATCGGGAAGTACAGGTTCTGGTGGCCGGTCCGCTTGAAGCGCGTATCGAGCGCGTCGCGGATCGCCTCCCAGATCGCGTACCCGTACGGTTTGATCACCATCGTCCCGCGGACGAGGGAGTTCTCCGCCAGATCCGCCTGACGCACGACCTCCTGGTACCAGCCGGGGAAGTCGTCGTCGAAGTTCGGGAGCGCCATCAGGCGGCTCAGGATAGCCGCTGGGCGCGCGCGCTCAGTCGATGTAGCCCTCGACCGTCCGCTCGTCGCGGACACGGGCCTCATCGGGGTCCTGCCCGGCGGCACGGCGCGCGCGACGCTGGTGCAACAGGTCCCACCACTGGTCGAGCATCACCTGGAGCTCGGCGAGCCGCTCACGGTCGGCGTCCGTTGCCTCGCCCCGGCCTTCTTGCTGGAAGAGCTCGTGCTCCTCGGCGGCCATGTCGTTGATCCGCGCGGTGACGTCGGTGTCGTCCATCACTTGTCGATATCGCCCACGACGAAGAAGATCGAACCGAGGATCGCGATCAGATCCGGCACGAGGGTTCCGGGAAGGATCGCCGGGATCACGCTGACGTTCGAGAAGCTGGCGGTGCGCATCTTCAGCCGGTACGGCTCCTTCTTCCCGTTCCCGACGACGTAGTAGCCCTGGACGCCGAGCGGGTTCTCGGTCCGCACGTAGATCTCACCCTCGGGGATCTTGATCGCCTTGTTGTGGAGGCCGCTCGTCCGGTACGGCCCGGATGGGAGCCGGTCGAGGCACTGCTCGACGATGTCGCAGGACTGCTTGACGCGCTGGACGAGCACCCAGAGGCGGTCGTAGCAGTCGCCTCGCGTGCCGACGGGAACGTCGAACTCGACCTCGTCGTACATCTCGTACGGCGTGTCCTTGCGGGGATCCATCGCGACGCCGGTCGACTGCAGGGTGGGCCCGGAACAGCCGTACGCGATCGCGATGTTCGGATGCATCGACCCGACGTCGCGGCACCGCTTGAAGACGATCTCGTTCCCCATGATCAGCTGGTCGTACTCCTTGAGGAGACGTCGGAGGGCGACGAGGACCTCGCCGGCGCGCTTGAGGAACCCGCGCGGCAGGTCGTCCTTGAGGCCGCCCACGCGCGCGAACGAGTGGTGCATCCGCGCGCCGGTCGCCGACTCGACGAGGTCCTGCACCATCTCGCGCTCGCGGAAGGAGTAGAAGATCGGTGTCATCGCGCCGAGCTCTAGCGGGTACGAGCCCATGAAGACGAGGTGGTTCATGATCCGGTTGAACTCGGCGAACATCGTGCGGATCCACCGAGCGCGGTCGGGAACCTCGATCTCGGCCAGGCGCTCGACCGCGATCGTCCAGCCGAGCTCGTTGTTGAACGCGCTGAGCCAGTCGTGGCGGTTCATCAGCACGAGGGTCTGCCGGGCGTCGCGATACTCGGCCAGCTTCTCGGCCCCCCGGTGCATGTAGCCGATCACCGGTTCGGCCCGGGTGATCACCTCGCCGTCCAGCTCGACCACGATCCGGAGGACGCCGTGGGTCGAAGGGTGCTGCGGGCCGATGTTGAGGATCATCTCCTCGGTCTGGAACTCGCCCGCAGGGACGATGTCCACGCCCCCGCCGCGGACCATGTTCATCAGGTCGGAGCTCTGGAACGCCGGGCGGATGTCGGTGTCGGACATCGGTCGGCATCTTACCCGTGGGTTCGATGTCGCGGCTCCCTTCCTCTCGCGCACCCCGCCGAGCCGGACGAGTACGCTGCGGACCGTGGTGCGCGGGCCCAGCGATGCGCGGAGGAAGGTTCCGTCCGTCGACGCCCTGCTGCGCTCCGAACCGGGGCAGCGCGCCGCCGGCACCGTCGGCCGCCCCGTCCTGAGACGGACGCTCACGATCACCCTCGACGAGGTGCGCGAGGCGGCGGCGGCCGGCGTCGACCCCCCGACCCACGACGAGATCCTCGTCCGCGCCGTGGGTCGTGCCGCGCACGCCGTCTTCGGCCTCACCTCGGTGATCAACGCCACCGGCGTGATCCTGCACACCAACCTCGGCCGCGCCCCGCTCGCCGCATCCGCCGTCAAGGCGGTCGCGCGCGCGGCGTCGGGCTACGCCGACCTCGAGGTCGACCGAGGAGCCGGCACGCGCGGGAAGCGCTCCGCCCGCGCCGAGCTCCTGCTGACCGCGCTCACCGGCGCCGACGATGCCCTGGTCGTCAACAACTGCGCCGCCGCGCTGGTGCTCACGCTCGCCGCGATCGCGAAGGGCAGACCCGTCCTGGTCTCACGCGGCGAGCTGATCGAGATCGGCGGCGAGTTCCGGATCCCGGACATCGTTCGCGCATCCGGCGCCAGGCTCGTCGAGGTCGGCACGACGAATCGCACGCGCCTGTCCGACTACCGCGCGGCGCTCGACGACCGCACGGCCGCGATCCTCAAGGTGCATCCGTCGAACTACCGCGTGATCGGGTTCACCGCCGAGGTCCCCGCGAAGGACCTCGCGGCGTTCGCCGCGAACCGCTCGCTCCCGTTCGTCTACGACGTGGGCTCCGGCCTGCTCGACCGAGAACGCGGGTTCCCGGCGGACGAGCCCAGCGTTCGCGGGGCGCTCGGCGACGGCGCCGCTCTGGTGACCTTCAGCGCCGACAAGCTCCTGGGCGGTCCTCAGGCGGGGTGCATCACCGGACGCACCGACCTGATCGGCGCTCTCCGGGCACACCCCCTCGCCCGCGCCGTCCGGGTGGACAAGCTGCAGGTCTCGGCCCTCGAGGCGACGCTCCGGCTGTACGCGATCGGCGCGCACCACGAGGTCCCGGTCCACGCGATGGTGCACGCCGACCTGGACCGGCTCGCGAAGAAGGCGCAGCTGCTGTGCGAGGCGATCGGCGGTGACCTGGAGGGGGCGCACGTGATCCGGTGCGAGTCCGTGGTCGGCGGCGGATCGATGCCGGGCAGCTCGCTCGCGTCGTGGGGCGTCCGCATCCGGCCGCCCGATCCCTCGGCGTTCGCGGCCCGGCTCCGGTCGGGCTCGCCGTCCGTCTTCTGCCGGGTCGATGACGGCGAGGTGATCCTCGACGTCCGGACCGTCCCCGAAGCGCAGATCCCGGACCTGTCGCGCGCGGTCCAGTATGCGCTCGAGGGCGACGACATCGACGACACCTGAGAGGGGACGGACCGACGTGACCGGCGAACTCCGCGTCGTCGCGACGGCGGGTCACGTCGACCACGGCAAGTCCTCGTTGATCCTCCGGCTCACCGGGATCGACCCCGACCGATGGGCCGAAGAGAAGCGACGTGGGCTCACGATCGATCTCGGGTACGCGTGGTGCACGCTGCCCAGCGGGCGGGAGATCGGCTTCGTCGACGTCCCCGGTCACGAGCGGTTCATCGGGAACATGCTCGCCGGAGTGGGGCCGGTGCGTTCCGTCCTGTTCGTCGTGGCCGCGGACGAAGGGTGGAAGCCGCAATCCGAGGAGCACCTGCAGATCATCGACGTGCTCGGCGTCGTCGGAGGCGTGATCGCGCTCACCAAACGGGACCTGGTCGACGACGAGACGCTCGAGATCGCGACCGACGAGGTCCGCGAGCGTGCGGCCGGCACGGCGCTCGCCGACGTCCCGATCGTGCCCGTGTCCGCCGAGACCGGAGAAGGCCTCGAGGCGTTGATCGAAGCGCTCGACACGATGCTGGGGGGCGCGCCCGCGCCGGAACCGGCGAGGGCGCGCCTCTTCGTCGACCGCGTGTTCACGATCAAGGGGGCGGGGACCGTCGCGACGGGCACCCTGACCGGGGACTGCGTGTCCGTGAGCCAGGACGTCGCGGTGCTGCCCGGCGGGCTCCGTGCGCGGATCCGCGGTCTGCAGACCCACCGGCAGCACGAAGAGCGAGCCTGTCCGGTGTCGAGGGTCGCCGCGAATCTCGGCGGGATCGAACGCGAGGACCTCACGCGAGGCGACGTCATCGCCGAGCCGGGAGCGTGGAGGCCGACGACGGTGTTCGACGCCTCGATCGAGCCGGTCCGCGAACTGGATCGCATCCCGTCCCGCGGCGCGTTCAAGATCTACGTAGGGGCGGCGGAGATCGACGCGACGATCCGCTGGCTCGAAGGGGGGTTCGCCCGCATCCGCGCCGCGCGATCGATCGTCCTGGACGTGTTCGATCGGTTCGTGATCCGCGACTCGGGGCGCCGGCGGACGGTCGGCGGCGGGATCGTGCTCGACGTCGGTCCCCCGCGCGCGGCCGACGCCCGACACTTGGAGTTCCTTCGGCGACGGTCCGGAGCTGATCGCGAGGGTCTGCCGGATCTGGTCATCGAGGAACGGGGCGCCGTGCGCGCGGAGGACGTCGCGGCGCTCACCGGCGCGGAGGCGGGCGACGGCTGGCGCGTGTCGGCGCCGGTCCTCGAGGCGGTCACCTCGGCGGTGACGGACCTCCTCGCCGCCTTCCACCGGACCCATCCCCCTGTCTCTTATACACATCTCCGAGCCCACGAGACGATAGC
>JBKOZW010000005.1:0-15761 GCA_046726095.1 Actinomycetota bacterium | reverse complement strand
CTGGTGGACCGCTCGCGCGAGCTCGGCGCGAAGCTCCTCCAGGGGCTTCGCGCCGAGCTCGACGCCGCGGAGCACGTCGGGGACGTCCGGGGCACCGGGATGATGATCGGGATCGAGCTCGTCCGCGACCGTGCCTCGAAGGAGCCCTTCCCCCGGCGCGACCAGATCACGGAGCGGATCGCGGCCGCGGCCCGCGACGACGGTCTCCTGCTGTACACGTCGACCGGACACGTCGACGGGATCGACGGCGATATCGTGATGCTGGGACCTCCGTTCACGCTCACCGACGACGACGCGGCGGTCCTCGTCGAGCGGACGGTGCGCGCGGTACGGGCCGTCGCGTGAGCGACCTCGTCGGCCTGGTCCTGGCCCCTGAGGCTCGCATCTACGATCACGGTCCGGAGCATCCTCTCCGTCCCGACCGCGTCCTGTTGACGTGGGATCTGATCGGCGCCTACGGACTCGACGAGCGCCTCAACGTCCGGACGCTCGGGACCGAGCCCGCCGACGACGCGACGCTCGAGCTCGTGCACACGCCGGCGTTCGTGGACGCCACGCGCCGTGCCGGTCACGGTGAGCCGGGCGATTGGTCCCGCTTCGGGTACGGACCTGGCGACAACCCGATCTTCGACCGGATGCACGAGGCGGGGGCGATCGTCGCGGGGGCCTCCGTGGCCGCGGCCGAAGGCGTGTGGTCGGGTGGCTGCGACCACGCCTTCAACGCCGCCGGCGGGCTGCACCACGCGATGCCCGAACGTGCCTCCGGCTTCTGCGTCTACGACGACCCGGCCGTGGCGATCGCCTGGCTGCTCACGCAGGGGTGCGAACGGATCGCGTACGTCGACGTCGACGTCCACCACGGCGACGGGGTGCAAGCGATCTTCTGGGACGAGCCGCGCGTGCTCACCATCTCGTTGCACCAGTTCGGTGCATGGTTCTTCCCCGGCACCGGCGACCTGACCGAACGTGGAGGCTCCCACGCGCCGGGCGGCGCGATCAACGTGCCGCTCCCGGCGCTCACCGGCGACGACGCGTGGCTGGAGGCGTTCCGCGCCGTGGTCCCGCCGGCGGTCTCCGCGTTCCGGCCCGACGTCCTCGTGACGCAGCTGGGGTGCGATACGCACGCGAGCGATCCGCTCGCCCAGCTCCAGCTGACCACGCGCGCGTACCGGGAGACCGCGGCGGAGCTCCACGGGCTTGCGCACGCCGCCGCCGGTGGCCACTGGGTGGCCACCGGCGGCGGCGGCTACCAGTGGGCTCGGGTCGTCCCGCGCGCCTGGACGATCGCGTTCGCGGAGATGTGCGGTGCGGAGATCCCCGACGCGCTTCCGGAGCCGTGGATCGAGGAGGCGGAGCAGCGGTTCCGAGGTGCGGTGTCCGCGACGCTGTCCGAGCCCGACCTGGGTCCCGGGCCCGGTGACGACCGAGCGCGCGCGGTCACGCGTGCGGTGGAGGAGATGCTGTTCTCGTGAACGCGAGGACCAAGCTCGTCTGCACCCTCGGCCCCGCGAGCGCGACCCCCAAGATGGTGCAGGGCCTCGTCCGGGCAGGCGCATCGGTGTTTCGCATCAACTTCTCCCACGGGTCGGCGGAGGACCAAGCTCGGATGGTCGTGCTCGTCCGCGAGGCTGAGACGCGGATCGGCCGCCCGCTCGCGGTGCTCGTGGATCTCCCCGGACCGAAGGTGCGGCTCGGACAGCTCCAGGGCGATGCACTCGTGTTCAGGCCGGGCCAGGCGTTCGAGCTCCGCCCCGACGGACGGGGCGACGCAGGGGGAGCCGCCACCACGTACCCGGGTCTCGCCGCAGACCTCCGCGTCGGCGACCGGGTCCTGCTCGCCGACGGCGCCGTCGAGCTCGCGGTCGAGGAGGTCGCCGGCGACGCCGTCCGGACCCGGTGCGTCTCCGGAGGTTCGGCCCGCTCGGGGCAAGGCGTCAACGTCCCGGCGGAGCGGCTCGGGATCCCCGCGGTCACCGCCCGCGATCGCGAAGGCCTCGGCCGGGCACTCGCGCTCGGCGCGGACCTGGTCGCTCAGTCGTTCGTTCGCTCACCCGACGACGTGCGAGAGCTGCGCTCGGCCATGGGGGACGACGCGGTTCCGATCGTCGCGAAGATCGAGACGCGTCCCGCGGTGGAGGACGTTGCAGGGATCGTGGCCGAGGCCGACGCGATCATGATCGCCCGGGGAGACCTCGGGGTGGAGCTCCCGATGGAGGAGATCCCGCTGATCCAGAAGGAGCTCGTTCGGGCCGCGCGGGCGGGCCGCCGCCCGGCGATCGTCGCGACCCAGATGCTGGAATCGATGATCCACGCGCCTCGGCCGACGCGGGCCGAAACGACGGACGTCGCGAACGCCGTCCTCGACGGAGCGGACGCCGTCATGCTCTCGGCGGAGACCGCGGTGGGCGATTACCCCTTCGAAGCGGCCGCGGCCGCCGCGACGATCGCCTCCTACGTCGAGGCGCGCGGCGAGCCGTTCCGCGCGAGCCCGGTCGTCGTGCCCCACGGCAGCGAGGGCGCTGCCGTGGCGCACGCCGCCGCCTCGATCACGAGCGGCGAGCTCGATGTGGTCGCGATCACCTGCTACACGGAGACGGGACGCACCGCCCGACTGTTGTCGGCGGAGCGCCCCGCCGTCCCCGTCTACGCCTTCATCCCGCCGATCGACGTTCGCCGACAGACGTGTCTCCTATGGGGGATCGAAGCCATGTCCGCATCCGTCCCCGCGGACACCGACGACATGATCGCGATGATGGACGCCGGGCTGCAGGAGCACGGCCTCGCGGGGCCAGGCGATTCGGTGGTGATGGCCGCGGCCTCGCCCGCCGGACGGACGACCACGAACATGCTCAAGATCCACCAAGTCGGCATGCCGGCTCGCTAGTTGTCGCGCTCCGACGCAACCGCGAGTAGTGTTCAGGTATGAGCATGTCCCCGTACCCCGGCGCCGGGGTCCCAAGGCCAGATCTCACCGAGAAGTTCACGACCGAACGCCACGATGCGTTCCTGGAACGGGCACGCAAGGATCATTTGTCAGACGAGGTGCACCGTCCGTGGTGGCGTCGCCTCCGAGAGGGTCTTCGCCGCCGGCGAGCGTCGACCCCATCGGGCAACTGACGCGATGGGTACCTATTTCTCCCCCGGAGGGCCGAAGACCAACCTGACGGACCAGGATCTGGTCGGTCGTCACGGGGAGTACGTCGAGCAGGCGAAGGAAGACCACGTCGCGGACGAGGTGCACCCTCCGTGGTGGATCCGCCTCCGGCGGACGCTCAAACGCCGCCACCCGTCGCGATGAGCTACATCCCGCGATACCCCAGACCCGATGTGAACGAGGAGCTCGCGTCCGGGCGTCACCACGACGAACGAGAGCGGGCGCGCAAGGACCACATCGCCGACGAGATCCGACCCCCGTGGTGGCGTCGCCTCAGGCGGGCGCTCCGAGGACGTCGATCATCGACTCCACCATCCAGCTGAGGTACGCGTAGAGCTCGAACGTCGACTCGGTCTCGGCGTCGCCGACGAAATCCGCCGGCGTCGACGCCTCGGTGACATCGATCCGGGTGCCGAGGACGAGACGGAGATCGTTCGCCGCGCGCATGCACGCGAGGACCTCGTCTCCGCTCAGCGTGCGTTCTCCGACGCACCGTTCGAACGTCTCGAGCTGCTCGATCTTGGTGGCCAACAGCGACCCGCCCGAGGCCCGCTCGTACTCCAGTTCTGCGATCGGGTCGTCGGGATGCGCCGGAGGGAACACCCGCTGCAGGCTCGCGTCCGATGAGGGGGTCTCGTGAGCCAGCAGATCCTTGAACTCGGAGGCCACCTGGGCGAGCACGGTGCGCTCGTTCGCGCCCAACTTCCATTCGAAGCGCCCGTCCCGTCGGCGTCGGAGCAGGTCGCGTGTCACGCTCACCGGTCCTTCTGCATCGTCGCCCAGAGCCCGTACCCGTGGAGCGCCGCGACGTGTACCTCGCACTCCTCCTTCGAGCCGTTCGCGACGACGGCCTTCCCCTTCGTGTGCACGTCCCACATCAGCTTCTCGGCCTTCGTCTTGGGGTAGCCGAAGAGCTTCTGGAAGACCCACGTCACGTACGACATCAGGTTGATCGGATCGTTCCAGACGATCACGATCCACGGGATGTCGGGCTCGACGACCTCACCGGCATCGGGGCGTTCGACCTCGACGGGCGCGAGCCCTCCGCTCATGCGCCGGTGTCCTCGCGCCGCGGACCGGCCGGCGGCGTCGACGGCGTGGGCGGGGTCCGGCGCCGGGCGCGCCCCACGCCCCAGCGGTACAGCGTCGGAGTCAGGACGCGGAAGACCTGGAACGGACTGACCCACCGAGGGATCGAGTACTCCGGCGCGATCTCCTTCCGAACGACCTTGACCACCGCCTCGCCGACGCGGTCGGCCTCCAGGAGGATCGGCGGCGGGACGTCGGCGTGCGGGAACCCCTCGGTGACCACGAACGCGGGGTTGATCGTCGTGATCAGCACGCCCCTTGGTTCGGTGTCGTAGTCGAGCGCCTCGCTGAAGGCCACCACGGCGTGCTTGGTCGCGGAGTACACGGAGGCGCCCGGCGCCGCGAATCGGCCCGCGAGAGATGCCATGTTCACCACATGCCCGCGGCCGCGCGCGAGCATGCCGGGGAGGAACGCCCGCGTCCCGAAGAGCACGCCCAGGAGATTGACCCGGACGACCGCCTCGATCTGGTCGAAGGTCAGCGTGGGTAGCTCACCCCCGCCGGGGATGCCCGCGTTGTTCACCAGGACATCCGCCGGCCCGAACGCCTGCTCGACGACGCCCGGGAGGCGCTGCATCTGGTCGGCGTCCGTCACGTCGCACGGCAACACGAACACGGTCCCGCCGGCTCGCTGGATCCGGTCGGCCAGCGACTCGAGGCGTTCGCGGCGGCGGGCGGCCAACACGACCTTCGCCCCGCGCTTCGCGAACGCAACGGCCGTCACCTCGCCGATCCCGGCAGAGGCTCCGGTCACCACGACGACCTTCCCGCGAAGCTCCACCGCTCCCCTCGCTACCCTGGTGCCCGTGCCATCCGACGTTATCGAAGGCCACGTCCACCGTCTGCCGCGGGTCGCGCGGGCCCTCTGGACGCCGAGGCCGGTCGAGCGTGCGGAGCTCGAGCGAGCCCTCGTGGACGGCGGGGTCGCCGGGATCGCGACCCACCCGCTCGACAACGTCCGCGGGAACGCCCAGATGCTGCTGGACCACGATCCGGACAAGGAGTTCGGGCTCTCCGGGCTCCAGGAGGGCATGTCGCTCGACCGCGTGCTGATCCTGGTGGAGCAAGCGGCCGGGGCGCCGATCGACCGCGACGGGAGGTACGGCCCCGTCGAGATCCGGCCGGGGCCGATCCTCGAGGCGTGCGCCGCGGCCGCGCCGCGCTTGGCGAGGGCGTGCCGCGACGCGGAGCGGGTCCTGGTGGCGACGGGTCACCCGACCGGGCTCGCGCACCTCTACCACGAGCTGGCGCGCGAGCTCGCGGCGCGAGGCGCCAAGATCGAGACGCCGCCGCCCGTGCGGTGGCGACACTCGGGACTGAGCCACGACTGGATCGTGGAGGACTGGGACGGCGTCGCGATGATGACCGATGGGAAGGAGCCACGGCACACGCACTGGCCCTTCGCGATGCACCGGATGCTCGAGACCGTCCGTCCGGATCTGGTCTTCGCCGATCACGGGTTCGCCGGTGCCGCGATCGAGGCGGGCGTCGAGACGATCTCGATCGCGGACGTGAACGATCCCGCGTTGCTGATCGCGAAGGCGCAGGACCGCACGGAGCACGTCCTGGTCTTCGACGACCACGTCGATCCGAACGCCTACTGGCCCGTGTTCGTGGCGCTGACGGCGTGACCTGCGGCGATGCGGCCCGGGCTAGACGCCGTCACGCGGCAGCCCCTACCATCGCGGAACACCATGAGAGGATCCTTCACCGAGGCCCGGCTGTTGACCGTGAACGAGGTCGCTGACCTCCTCCGCGTATCCAGGATGACCGTCTACCGGCTGATCAAGGAAGGGCAGATGCCCGCGCTCCGGGTCGGCCGGAGCTACCGACTCCGTGAGGACGACGTCGACGACTATCTGAGCAGGCGCTACACCGAAGCGATGTAGCCACCCAAGCACACAGCCGGGACCTCCGTGTGTCCGGACGGAGGACCCAGATGAACGAGCACGAGCAGCTCGTCGACCAGGCAGCGCGGCACGCCCGCTCGGTCCTGTTCCTCGGCGGGCTCGATGCCGGCAAGAGCACACTGGCGCGTGCAACGGCGGCTTTCGCGTTGCGGATCGGGCGGAGCGTCGCCTACATCGACGCCGACGTCGCGCAAAAGACCGTCGGGCCGCCGGCGACCGTCGGCATGAAGCACATCCGGGAAGCCGACGATCTCACGCTCGAGCGGATGGCCGAGGCCGACGCGCTCGGGTTCGTGGGGTCGATCTCGCCGCAGGACCACCTCGTTCCGCTCGTGGGCGCGCTCGGTCGGTTGCGCGACCGAGCGCGCCACGAAGGCGCGGAGCTGCTCGTCGTCGACACGGGCGGAGAGGTCTCAGGGATCCGGGGCCAGCTCGTGAAGTACTACAAGGTCGACGTGCTGGAGCCCGACCTGGTGGTCGGGCTCCAGCGCGGCGAAGAGCTGGAGCCGATCCTGGGGTTCATCGACCGCTTCTTCGGGATCGATGCCGTCACGGCGCCGGTCCATCCCAGCGTGAAGCCCTCGAGCGTCGAGGATCGGATGGCGATGCGCGAGAAGGCGATGGGGCGGTACTTCGAGAGCGCGCCGTTGCAGCGGTTCCGGGTTCGTCCCACGGTGTTCATGCCGACGCTGCCGCCGCTGTTCGACCTCCAGACCCTCGACCGGCTCCTGGTCGGGCTCTCCGACGGGCACGGCGGCTTCACGGGCCTCGGGGTCCTGGAGCACGTCCCCGAGGACGGAGGCCTCCGGTTGATCTCACCCGTGGCAGAGGCCCCCAAAGCCCTTAGACTGGGATCCGTTCGCCTGGAGGACACCTACCGCGTCAAGCGGGTTGACCTCCGGAACCTCTTCGGAACCGAGTGAAAGGCGATGGGTTGCCGTCCCTGATCAAGAAGCGCCGGAAGAAGATGCGCAAGAAGAAGCATAAGAAGCTCCTCAAGCGCACCCGGCACCAGCGGCTGAAGCTGGGCAAGTAGGGAGGCCCCCCGCGCGTGGGCGTCCGTCAGCGCCTCCGGTCGCTCCTGGTGGTCGCGGCGGTCACGGTCGCAACGGCGTGCAGCGCAGGAACCACCATGCCGGCGCTCGCCGGCTCCACCGAGGTCTCGTTCACGACCCCCGACGGGGTCCGGCTGGCGGGACGCCTCTTCGGTCCTCAGGGTGCCTCCTCCGGTGTCGTGCTCGCACACATGCTGCCGGCGGACCAATCGTCGTGGTACCCGGAGGCCGAGCACCTGGCGGGGCAGGGCTACCGGGTCCTGACGTTCGATCTGCGCGGGTACTGCCCCGGCGGCGATGCCGGGTGCTCGCAAGGAACCAAGGATCTGGACGCCGCCCCCACGGATCTCACCGCGGCATTGGCGTTCCTCCGCGCGAACGGTCCCACGCGGGTCGCGCTCGTGGGCGCGAGCGTGGGTGGGATCGCAGCGTTGATCGTCGCGTCCCAACAGACGAACGTCCCGGCGGTCGTCGCGCTCTCGGCGCCGCAGGTGATCGACTCGCTCTCGGCCGGCACCGAGATCCTCGCGAACATCACGGGGGCGAAGCTGTTCGTCGCCGGATTGGGTGATCCGGCGGGCGCCGCTCAGGCGGCCGAGAGCCTGGAGGCACAGAGCCCGGACCCTAAGCGGATCGAGATCGTGCCGACGGACGATCACGGCACGGACCTACTGACGGGCGGGCGAGGGACCCAGGTCACGCAGCTGATCGACGCCTGGCTGGCACAGTTCCTCCGTCCCGGGAGCTCCTCTTGAGCCGGCCGATCGTGTTCTGCACGGACTACGGCCTCCGCGACGACTTCGTCGGCGTGTGCCACGGAGTGATGGCGAGGATCGCCCCCGACTCACACGTGATCGACCTGCAGCACGCGATCCCGCGGCAGGACGTCATGCGCGGAGCGCTGGTGCTGTCCCGCGCGATCCCCTACATGCCGGAGGACGCGGTCTACTGCGCGGTCGTCGACCCCGGCGTCGGTTCGGAGCGGCGGGCGGTAAGCGTCCGCACGGCGTCCGACGCCCTCCTGGTCGGTCCCGACAACGGCGTGCTGTCGCTCGCCTGGGAGGTCTTGGGCGGCGCCGAGGCGGCGTTCGAGATCGCGTCACGGGAGATCGTGCTCACGCCGATCTCGCACACCTTCCACGGACGCGATGTATTCGCGCCAGCCGCCGCGCACCTGGCGACGGGCACGCCGATCGACGCGATCGGTCCGGCGATCGACGCGAGCGGCCTGCACGTGCTCGAGGTCCTGGGGCCGATGGTGGCACCCGGCGCGATCGGCGCCCGCGTCGCCGGCGTGGACGGGTTCGGCAACGTGCAGCTCAACGTCACGCGCGATCACCTGGTCGACGCGGGGATCGAGGGTGCGGTCGGGGTGGCGGGAACGGAGGCGCCGATCGTCTCGACGTTCACGGACCTGCCGCTGCACGCGTTGGGGGCCATCGTCGACTCGCAAGGGTTCGTGGCCCTCGTGGTGAACCAGGGCAGCGCGGCCGAACTGCTGCATCTCGGGGAGGGTTCCACCGTCGTGCTCGAGTGAGTTCAGCCCACGCTGATGCTCTCGAGCGCCGCCTCCGCGTCCGCGACCGTCTGCGGCGACGCGTCGGTACCGAGGGCAGCGTGCGCGACGACGTACCGATCACCGATCGTCCATCGGAACACGAAAGGTGTCGAGCCGCCGAAGCATGGCGAGGGATCCGTCGCCGCTCCCGTCAGGTTCACCGATGAAGGCTGCGAGGTGAACGCCATCCCAGCAGGTGGATCCGTCCGGTACCCGTCGAGCCATACGAGGGCGCCGTCGGCAGGCAGCTCGCGCAGCGCGTTGATCGGTCCGCAGTAGCCTCCCGGCGTGAAGTCCCAAGATCCCGCGGCGAGGAGCGAGATAGGTCGCTCGAGCCCGGCGACCGGATAGGACTGACCCGTCCAGCCGATGGGCAGCGTCATCGCGGCGTGCTCGTACGCCCACGTGAGTTCTCGGTGGGGCTGGTCCGCGGTCACCTCGGGCTTGTCCTCTCCATCGTAGATCGGTCCCACGCGAGCCGTTCCGGGCGCCGGTGTCTCCGTCGGGTTCGGCAGGGGTTGGATCGCCAGCGTCGAGAGGAGACCGTTGACCTCATCGATCCCGGAGGGTGAGGGCTCCGAGCCGAACTCGACGAGCAGCGTGAAGGCACGGCCTCCGGTCGTGAACGTGCGCTCGTACAGGACGTGGCTCGCTTCTGGTGGGGCGCCGTCGTCGAGGGCTTCGCATCCGTCGCACCGCTCGTAGGGGCCGATCGTCAGGGGCCCGTCCAGTGCGGCCCACCCTTCCACCTCGACCAACGCGTCGCTCTCGTCCAGCGTGAGCGTGACGTCGCTCGGCCCGAGCGTCTTCCGCGATTCGTCCCAGTACAGGTTGGAGATCGGGCGCGTCGAGACGATCATCGTGGGGTCGCCTTGGTAGAGGAGGGCGTGCCAGTCCTCGGGCACGGTCATCGAGATCCCGAAGTCATCGATCGCGTCCGTTCGCGTCGGAGCCGGCGAGACCACGAGCTGGTCGAGGGCGCGTTGTGCATCGGCGAGGAGCTGAGCGCGCGGATCGCTCGTTCCGAACCAGGCCTGCACGATGATCGGGCGTCCGTTCACGGATCCCCTCAGGGAGTACTGCGTGAGGTCAGACCGGCTCAGTCCCTCACCTCCGCCGGTCGCTGACTTCGACTCATCGAGGTCGAGGGGAAGGTCCAGGATCGGGTAGTCGGCCGTGGGGATATCGTTCCTCGTGAACAGGAGCTGCTCCGCTTCGATCGCGATCCCGTCGGCGGGCAACGCATCGATCTGGTTGTTCGTCAAGCCTGGCGGGTAGAAGCTCGCCGGGTCAGCCGGGGGGAGAGTCACGTTCGAGGTCGTCGCGGCTATCGCCGGCTCCGAATACGGGGTGAACGCCGGCGACGAACCCAGCGTGCTGGTCCAACCGTCGATGGGTGCGAACCGGATCGCCGGGGCAGGGGAGGGTGTTGGCGAAGCTGCCGGCTCCTCGCCGAGGTGGCTCAGACCGGAGAGCGGCACGGCGATCGCGGCAACCGCGAGACTCGCCGCGATCGCCGTGGCTGCGCCACGTCGGAGCCGGAGCGTTCGCGCACGGCGCTCGACCCGCTTGAGATCCGTCGTTCCGGTGGCCGGTTCCGTCAGGGTGCGGAGGCGACCCCGTAGCTCCATGTCGTTCATGACGTCAACTCCTCCGTCGGGTCCACGATGGGATCGGCAAGCGCGACCGCGATCGCGGCTCGGGCTCGGGAGAGGTGTGTCTTCACCGTGCCTTCGTCCACCTCCATCGCCGCCGCCACCTCGGCGACCGGCAGGTCCACGAGGTAGTGAAGGACGACCGCTTCCTGCTGGCGCGGGGGCAGGGCGCGGATCGCGACGAGCAGCGAGAGGCGCTCCTCCTCGTCGCGACCTCCCTCCTCGAGAGGCCGCCGAGGTTCCGGCTGCCGCCGCAGCTGCCGCCGAGCCACGTTCAGCGCGGTTGTGGTCACCCAACCAGCGGGCGCCGGATGCGATCCGATCCTCCGCCACCGGGCGAGCGCTCGAGCGAACGCCTCTTGCGCCGCGTCCTCGGCGAGCGTTCGATCGCCCACGAGGAGGTGTACGGCCCGGACCACCCGGCCGAACTCCCGCTCGTAGAGGTCACGGAACCCCGGATGTTGGCTCACGCATGTCTCCCCACTCCGGTCCAAGTCCCGACGGAGCGCTCAGGTTGACACGGACGGGGATGTCGGCCCAGACGGCAGCTCGGTCCCGCTCACCGGTCCCGGATAGGGCTGGGAGGGGGCCGGCTGCCGGAGCTGACCGATCACCGCGGCGACGAGCAACACGAACAGCACGATCAACGTGATGGCGGTGCCGCGGCGCACGGCCCGAGGATATCGGCCCGAGGATGGCCGACCGCGCCGCTATCCGGCGTCAGTGTTCAATCGCGCCTCGACCTTCTCCCGCATCTCTTCCATCAGCGCCCGCAGGCGCTTCGGCTCCGTGAGGAAGCGCCGGAGGTCGACCTCGATCGACACCGTTCCGGAGAAGCCCGATCGCACGAGCTCGTCCAGGAACGGATCCAGCGGGATCACGCCTTCCCCGGGCGGGAGGTGGGAATCCCATCCCTTGCCCGCGTTGTCCGACAGGTGCACGTGACGGAGCCGGTCGCCGAACCGCCGCCGGACCTCGATCAGATCGTGCTTCGCGACGGCGGCGTGCGACGTGTCCAGGACGAGATGCGCGATCCCTTCGAGCTCGTCCAGATCCTGGTCGGCGTGCAGCATCAACGGATGGAACCCGACGTGGAACAGCGGATACATGTTCTCGATGCCGACGACGATGCCGCTGCGTTCCTCGAGCCGGGGGAGTTCGTCGCGGAACCACGCGCGGGTCTGGCGCTGCCACCGGTAGGGCGGGTGGGTCACGACGAGCGGCACCTCGGCCCGCGTCGCGACGTCGATCGCGCGCTCGATCTTCTGCACGCGGTCGGTGCCCCAGACCCATCGCGTGAAGAGCAGCGAGGGGTCGTGGAGCGCACCGATGCGGAGGCCGTGCCGGTCCGCCGATGCCCGCATCAGCACCGGGTCCTGGCTCGCCGGGTCGCCGGTGACCAGGACCTCGACGCCCGTGTAGCCGCAGTCCGCGATCAGGCCGAAGGTGTCGTCGAGCGGGCGGGCGAAGAAGGCGGCGGTCGAGAACAGCAGGCGCGGTCCGCTCATCGGTGGGCCAAGGCTAGCGGGCCGGGGACGAGCCCGGGCGGGCCGCTATCCTTGCCCGCATGTGGGTCTTCCCGCTCCTCGCGACGCTCGTCGCGTTCGCATTCACCGCGATGCTGGCGAAGCAGTTCGCGGTGCGCCGCGGTCAGCCGCAGCTGATGTGGGCGATCGCGATGGCGATGTACGGCCTCGCGTCGCTCGGCCTGACGATCGGCGTGCTCTCGGGGTGGACCCGGACGTGGTTCGTCGTCTACTGGGCGTTCGGCGCCGTGCTCAACGTGGCGTTCCTCGCGGGCGGTGAGCTCGTGCTGCTGTTCCGGCGTCCGTGGGTGCTCTGGGTCGTGTGGCTCGTGCTCGTGTTCGTCACCTCGTTCACGTTCGCGGTGCTCCGAGACGCCCAGATCCATTCGGAGGCCTTCGCGGACCAGCTGCCGCTCGGACGGGACGTGTTCGGCGCGGGGACGTCCGCCCATCGGCTGGCTCAGCTCGTGGCGTACCCGGCGTACGTGATCCTCCTGCTGGGCACGCTCTGGTCCGCGTGGAAGATGCGCGGTCGCCCGGAGCTCAAGGACCGTTTCGTCGGGACGCTGCTGATCGCCGTCGGCGCCACGATCGTCGCCGCCGGCGCGGCGTTCGCCGCGGCCGGGGTCCTGTTCGGGTTTTCGTTGACGATCGTCGTGGGGATCTGCGTGATGTTCGCGGGCTTCGTGCGGGCGTCACGCCGCGCGCCGCTGCCGCAGCCCGTCCAGACGTCCTGACGCGCGCCACATCGAGTCATCCGACCCGCCGGGCAGCGCGAAGCATGCTCGGACCGCCACCGCGAGGAAGGGGGATCGGGGTGGCTCTCGGGCGGGAGGGCCGCCGGAGCCGGGTGCGCGGGCCGCCGAAACTTCTCTCACCCTGGAAGGAGTCTGCTTCGCCATGCCGAACTTCCGCAAAGCGGTCGTCGCGGGGACGGCGGTCGTCGCGCTGGGAGCGAGCCTGTTCACGGGCCTCGCACCCATCGCGTCACGAGCGTCGAGCCATCGCGAGGCGCCGCTCACCGCGGCCGACCCGCAGATCGACAACACGGACCTGTACGCGTTCCGGTCACCGGATCAGCCGAGCTCCATCACCTTCGTCAGCTCCTGGATCCCGTTCGAGGAGCCGGCGGGCGGTCCGAACTTCTACCTGTGGGGCGAGCACACGAACTACGACGTCAACATCGACAACGACGGGGACGCGCGTCCTGACGTGATCTATCGGTGGAGGTTCACGACGCACTACCGGTCGGCCGCGACGTTCCTCTACGCGACGGGCCCGGTCACCAGCCTCAACGACGCGAATCTCAACATCTATCAGACCTACGACCTGCTCCGGATCCGGAACGGGCACGTCACGCGGTTGCTCGACAACGCGAAGGTCGCGCCGAGCAACGTCGGCGAAGGCTCGATGCCGAACTACAACGGTGACCTGTTCGATGCCGCCGTCAAGACGACGGCGAACGGGACCCGGTCGTGGGTCGGACAGTCCGACGACGCGTTCTTCCTGGACCTCCGTGTCTTCGATCTGCTCTACGGCGGCGACCTCAGCGAGGCCGGCGACGACACGCTGACGGGTTTCAACGTCAACACGATGGCGCTGTCGGTCCCGCGGGGCCAGCTGCGCGGCCCGAACGACTCGGTCATCGGCATCTGGAACACGGCGTCGCGTCCGAGCATGCGGGTGCAGCACACCGACGGCACCCAGACGTTCTCGGGAGGGGACGTGCAGGTCTCCCGCTTGGGGATGCCGCTCGTGAACGAGGTCGTCGTTCCCGTGGGCTTCAAGGACTACTTCAACGCATCGAAGCCGAAGGACGACGCGCAGTTCCTGCCGGCGGTGAACGACCCAGAGCTGCCGCACCTGCTGAACGCGGTCTATCCGGGCGCGTTCCCGACGGTCCTGGACTCCAACCCGAACAAGGACGGGATCCAGCGGTCGGATCTGGTCACCGTGTTCCTCAAGGGGATCAACGGTCTGAACCAGCCCGCCGGCGTGCAGCCCTCCGAGATGCTCCGGCTCAACATCGACACCCCGATCTGTGGCACCGGCGGCGCGCCGGCATGCAGCAGGCTCGGTGTGCTCGGTGGCGACGTCCAGGGCTTCCCGAACGGGCGCCGGCTGTCGGACGACACGATCGACATCGCGCTCCGCGTCGCGATGGGGGTCCTGCTCACCGATCACGACGCCGCGGCGGAGACGCTGGGCGACGGGGTCGACGCGAACGAGGCGTCATTCCTGAGCGCGTTCCCGTTCGTGGCCTACCCGCACAGCGGGTCGGACCCAGACCCGCACTGAGGCGGGTGGGGGGCGGCGGGCGCGATGCGCCCGCCGCGCCCCCTCCCTTTCCGAGAGGGAAAGGAAGCGAACGTCGATGGGTCGAGTGGGACGAGTGGTCGGAGCGCTGACGCTCGCGGGCGCGCTGTTCATCGCCGGCGGGATCGGCTTCCTCCGTCACCCGGCGGACATGGCTTCGGGAGTCGCACCGGCGACCGCCGCGGATACGGCCGCACTCGCCGTCGCTCCGCGGTCGGCGGAGCGGGGGATCGCGCAGCTGCAGCAGCGACTCCGTGACGTGCCCGGCGACTGGAACGCCGCCAACGGCCTGGGCCTCGCGTACGTGCAGGAGGCCCGGTTCAGGGCCGACCCGAGTTACTACCCGAGAGCCGAAGCGATCCTCAATGCCTCGCTCGAGGCGCATCCGCATGACAATCCCGGCGCCTACGTCGGCCTCGCCGCGCTCGCCGCGGCGCGCCACGACTTCGCGGGGGCGATCCGCAACGGCGAGCGGGCCAGGCGCCTCGATCCCTACGACGGGGCGGTCTACGGGGTGATCGGCGATGCGCTGGTCGAGCTCGGTCGGTACGACGCCGCCGCGGCCGCGTTCCAGACGATGGTGGACACGTCGCCCGGCTTGTCTTCGTACGCTCGGGTCTCGTACCTCCGCGAGCTGCGCGGTGACCTTCGCGGCGCGATCAGGGCGATGCAGGCAGCGCGTGATGTCGCCGGGAGGCCCCAGGACACATCGTGGGCTGCCTACCAACTCGGCGAGCTCGCATGGAACGCGGGCGATGTCGCGGAGGCCGCCGGACGGTACCGCGAAGCCTCCCAGCTCGATCCGTCGTGGGTGCCACCGCTCGCGGGACTCGCGAAGGTTGCATGGGCCCGCGGAGACACACCGGGTGCGATCGCGGGGTACCGCAAGGTCGTCGCTCGTTCCCCTCTCCCCGAATACGTGGTCGCGCTCGGGGACCTCCTCGCGATGACGGGCGACCGGGAGGGCGCACGCGAACAGTACGGGCTGGCGCACGCCGAAGCCGCGCTGTTCCGCGCGAACGGTGTCAACGTCGACCTCGAGCTCGCACTCTTCGACGCCGATCACGGCCGACCTGGCCCGGCGCTGCGGGCGGCCCGCGACGAATGGGCGCGTCGCCACAGCATCCACGTGGCGGACTCGTACGCGTGGGCGTTGCACGCTGCCGGGCGCGACCGCGAGGCGCTCGTGTACGAACGCCGAGCGCTCGCGCTCGGCACCCGGAGCGCGCTGTTCCGGTACCACCTGGGGATGATCGAGCTCTCGCTCGGACTGCGCGCGGCCGGCGCCGACGATCTCCGCGCCGCGCTCCGTATCAACCCGAACTTCTCGATCCTCGGCGTGCCCGTGGCCCGAGGCGCTCTCGCGCGGGAGAGGCGTACGGCGTGAGAGCTCGGACGTCTCGGGTCCTGGCGGTCGCGGCCGGCGCCGCTCTCTCCCTGTTCCTGTCTCTTATACACATCTCCGAGCCCACGAGACATATCTGCTTATCTCGTATGC
>JBKOZW010000004.1:0-15578 GCA_046726095.1 Actinomycetota bacterium | reverse complement strand
GTCGTCGTTGACCAAGATCTCGTCGTGGACCTCCTCCTTCAGCCGATCGCTCAGGGCGCCTACGATCGGTCCGGACGAGGCGTCGGCGAGGTTCGGGGCGATCACCCGCGCGGCCAGGGCGGCGTCGGTCTCCGACGTTGCGCGGCGGCTGGCGTCGATCGCACGGTTCTCGGCCGGGAACGTCAGCACGACCAGGACGAGCAGCAGCATGCTGAGCGGCCACCACACCTTGGCGCTGATGTCGTCGCGCGTGAACCGATCGATGAATCGCATCCTCCGCGCTCCCTCCCCGAGCCGCGAAACCCTGAGGGTACCTCGCACGCGGTAGGCCGGACGACCGCCGGAAGTCGGAGCGGACGGCGAAAGGCCTACGCGGCCACCTGGGAAGCTACCTGCAGGAACGCGCCCTCCACCACGAGCCGTGGGTTCAGGTTGACGTCGTCCGCCAGGGCCGCGCGTGCCTCCTCGACGGCGCCCAGTCCGGCAACCGACGCGGCCACCGAGCGATCTGCCCCGACCGCCCTGTCCAGGTTCAGCAGCACGGCGTCCGGACCGCCCACCCCGGAGACGATCCCGTCGCGCAGCAGGGCCGAGGTGGCCAGGAGCACACGGTCGACGAAGTCGCGCTCGGCCCGCCGCTGCCGGCGGGCGAACCGCGTCTCGATCCGCCGGATCGAGCCGCGGTACGCCTCCTCGGGCCGGCCCTTCTCGTCCAGGAACGGCGCCAGCTCCTCCTCCAGCTCGCGGGACATACCTTTCTTATGGTCCGCGGCGGCAGCCACCAGGAGCACCGCCGCCTCGAGCGCTCCGGCTGGACCGTTCCCGCAGAGCTCGAGCGCACGGATCGCCGTGTCGCGGAAGGCGAGGCCATCCGCGTCGACGGCCATCCGACGCGCCCGCCCCAGGTTCCCGCCCGCGAGGCGAGCGGCCAGCCTGGCTCGATCCGCCGCAACGCCCTCGGCGACCAGCTGTTCCAGCACGAAGGACTCACTCAGCGCGGTGAAGCTCACGACGTGGCAGCGGCTCCAGATCGTCTCGGGGAGCTCGTGCGCGCGGGCGGATAGGAGCAGGAACACGGCGTCGGCCGGAGGCTCCTCGAGCACCTTGAGGAGGGTGTCGGCGGCCGACGGCGAGAGGCGGTCCGCCTCGCGGATCAGGAAGACCTTACGGCCCGGCTCGGGCGGGGTCCGGTACGCCGGATGCCAGACCTCCTCACGGATCGTGTCGACGTGGATGTCGCGACCCTCCGGCTCCACGATGAACTCGTTCGGATGCTGGTCGCGGAGCGCCAAGCGGCAGTTCCGGCACTCACCGCAGCCGCCGTCGGGGCACAGGAGCGCCGCCGCGAACGCGCGAGCCGCGAGCGACTTGCCCGACCCCTCGGGCCCCGCCAGGACGTAGGCGTGGTGCGGCCGTTCGGCGGCGCCCCAGAGGAACGCCATCGCGGCCTCCTGGCCGGGGACCTGATCGAGTACCTTCGTCATGCGAAGGACGGTAACGCCTCCGGCCGACGGTCAGCTCTGCCCATGGACGTCGCGTTCGTGCACGGCCCGGTCGAGGGCCTCGCGAACCGAACCGAAGACCTTGGCCTGCTCCTGATCGGCATCGACCACGACGAACCGCTCCGGATGCTCCTCGGCGATCCGCAGGTAGGCGTCCGCGACCTTCGCCAGGAACAGCTGCCCCTCCTGTTCCATCCGATCGAGCGGCTCGTCCTCGGATCGCGCGAGCCCGCGCTCGGGCTCCAGGTGGAGCAGGATGACCATGTCGGGGAACAGCCCCTGCGTCGCCCAGACGTTCAGCGACAACACGTCGGGTTCGCCGAGCCCGCGGGCCCACCCCTGGTACGCCAGCGAGGAGTCGACGTACCGGTCGCAGATCACGACCTTCCCCTCGGCGAGCGCGGGCCGGATCACGTTCGCGACGGTCTGCGCCCGTGAGGCCGCGAACAGCAGGGCCTCGGCGCGCGCGTCGAGCTTGCCCGTGGCCGGATCGAGCAAGAGCTCGCGGATCTGCTCCCCCGCAGATGTCCCTCCGGGCTCGCGCGTGACGAGCACGTCGAGCCCGAGGGAGCGGAGGTACTGCTCCGACTTGGCGATCTGGGTTCCCTTGCCGGCGCCTTCGACGCCTTCGAAGGCGATGAACAGGCCGGTCGCGGGAGGTCGCTTGAGCTTGGGCACGAGTGTGAGTGGGACGGGTCGCGACAGACGGTACCGCTTGAGCAGCCGCCGGGTGTTGATGCCGGCGCCCACCACCATCAGTCCTGCCACGCACAGCGCGAGACGAGAGCCGGAAAGGTCGATCCGATTGCCGCCGACGTAGAACTGGGTCGCGCCGACCCACTTCACGAACGACTCGAAGCCCTGCGCCAACGCGGGGAACGCGGCGAGCGACAGGAAAAGGAACATGCGGGCCAGCGTCGTCAGCGACCCGAAGGTCCTGCCGCGGTACTCATCGGCCACGTTCTCCTGGAGCAGCGTGTAGCCGCTCACCCAGGCCAGTCCGCAGAAGGCCCCCAGCCACACGGTGAAGACGATCGCCCAGGAGAGGTTCGGCATCGTCGCCAGGACGAAGAGCGCCGCCGCCGCCGCGACGAGGGACCAGACGAAGACGACCTCGCGTTCCGCCACCTTGGCCGCCTGTCCGGCCGCGGCCATCCCAAGACCCATCCCGACGCCGAACGCGGAAACGACCAATCCCCAGCCCGAAGGTCCGGCACTGAGCGTCTGCTGCACGAAGACCGGCCCCAGGGCGAGCACGGCCCCCACGGCGCCGAAGGCGACCACGATGCCACCGGTCATCGCGGCGGCGATCGACTCCTCGCGGAGGAAGTTGATGCCGTCCAGCGTGTCCCGCCACACGCGCGAGAGATCGAGGCGTTCCGTGGCGTGGCTCGGCTGGGTCCGGATCGGGATCCCCGCCACCATCAGTGCCGAGAACAGGAAGGTGCCCGCGTCGAGCACCAGAGCGAGCGACTCCGGCTGTGACGCGAGCGCCGGGATCCGCCCGCTCGTCCACGTCGAGACCGCGGTGACCGCGGTGAACGCGGCCCCGCCGATCGGCAGCGTCGCGTACGAGCTCAGGAGCACGAGCGAGTTCGCGTTCGAGAGCTGCCGGCGCGGGACCAGCTTCGGCAGCGACGCGTCCCGAGCCGGTCCCCACACGAGGGAGAGGCATTCGATGGCGAACGACAGCAGGTAGATCACCCATAGGTCGCGGACGAACACGAGCGAGAGGTACATCGCGCCGCGCGCCAGGTCGGCAACGATCATGAGCCGCTTGCGGTCGAGCCGGTCGACCAGCGTGCCCGCGATCGGGCCGAAGAGGAAGGCGGGCAGAGTCCGCGCGATCATCACGCCGGACACCGCGAGCGACGCAGTGCCCCCTCCGAGGCTCGCCACGATCGATGTGACGGCGACGAAGCCGACCCAGTCGCCGAAGGAGCTCACCGACATCGCGGCGAGCAGACGCGCGAACGCCCGGTGGGTCAGGAGGTCCTTGAACGTCGCAGACCGAGCGCCGCGGAGGACCTCGACCTCCTCGGCGATCGACGACACGGCCCTCCTTTCAGGCCTTCTTCGCGGCCGAGGGTCTCTTCGCGGTCGTCTTCTTGGAGGCCTTGGAGGCCGACTTCTTGCGGGTCGTGGTCTTCTTCTTCGCGTTCGACTTGGTCCGAGCGGCAGCCCTCCGCGCCCGCGCTTCGGCCTTGGTGCGACGCGCCTCGGCCTCGCTCTCCGGGTCGCCGGACTTGGTCACGTTGAACTCAAGATCGAGCTCCGCGCCGCAGTTCCAGCAGCGCAGCGACTTGGGACGTCGCAGGAGCAGCGAACCGCACTCGGGGCAGGGGCGGTCCTTCTCGGGCGGGTTGTTCACGGCCAGATCGCACTCCGGGTAGCGATCGCATCCGTAGAACACCCCGAACCGCGTGCGCTTCTCCACGAGCTCCCCACGGTGGCACTGCGGGCACGTGACGCCGGTCGACTTGGGTGGGTCCTTCTTCACGTACCTGCACTCCGGGTACCCGCTGCATCCGACGAAAGGTCCGTACCGGCCGACCCGACGCTGGAGCTGCCGGCCGCACTCGGGGCACGTCTCGTCCAGCAGCTCGGGCTCGCCGCGCTCGGTGCCGTCCATGTTCCGGATGTAGCGGCACTCGGGGTAGTTCGTGCAACCGATGAACTTCCCGTACCGGCCGAGCTTCACCTCGAGCTTGCCGGGCTCGCGCCCTTCCTGGGGGCAAAGCGGGCACCGCTCTTCGAGCTCTTCGGAGTACCGCTCGAACGAGTCCTCGGCCTTCTCGAGGGCACGCTCGAACGGCCCGTTGAACTCCTCGAGCATCTGCGTCTTCCGGAGCTGTCCCTCGGCGATGTCGTCGAGCTCCTTCTCCATGTACGCCGTGAAGTTCACGTCCACGACCTCGGGGAAGTGCTCGATCAGCTTGTCGGTGACGACGACACCCACGTCCTCCGGACGGAAGCGCCGGTCCTCCAGGCGGACGTAGCCGCGATCCTGGATCGTCGAGATGATCGACGCGTACGTCGACGGCCGGCCGATCCCGAGCTCCTCAAGCTGCTTGACCAGCGACGCCTCCGTGAAGCGCGGGGGCGGCTGCGTGAAGTGCTGCTCCGGGAGCACGTCGAGCATCCGCAACACCTGCTCGGCGGTCAGCACCGGCAGCGCGGCCTCGGCATCCTCGTCCGGCTCGTCGTCGCGGCCCTCGCGGTAGAGCTTGAGGAACCCGTCGAACGTCAGCGTCTGACCCGTCGCGCGGAGCCCGTACGTGGCGTCGCCTTGGACGCCCTCGATGTCGATCCCGACCTGATCGAACCGGGCGTCGGCCATCTGCGTGGCGACGGTCCGCTGCCAGATCAGCGTGTAGAGCCGAAGGTGGTCGCGCTCGAGCGCTGCCGCCACGCGCTGCGGCGTGCGGAGCACGCTGGTCGGACGGACCGCCTCGTGCGCTTCCTGCGCGTTCCGCGACCGGGTCTTGTACCGGCGCGGCTCCGTGAGCGTGTACGCCTTGCCGTAGTCCTGGTTCACCAGCTCACCGATCTCGCGGAGCGCCGAGTCGGCGATCGTGACCGAGTCGGTCCGCATGTACGTGATCAGCCCGGTCGTCCCCTCGCCCGGCAGGTCGATGCCCTCGTAGAGCCGCTGCGCCAGGGTCATCGTCTTGCGGGCGCTGAACCCCAGCTTGCGCGCGGCCTCCTGCTGCAGGGTCGATGTCGTGAACGGCGGGGCCGGCGAGCGCTTGCGCTCCTTCTTCTCGACCCCGGTGACGTGGTAGTCCGCGGTCCGCAGCCGCTCGACGTGTCCCGCGGCGTCGGCCTCCGCCCCGAGCAGGATGCCCTTCTTGTCGGGGCTCGCCGCGAGCTTGCCGTCGGGGATCCGGGTGAGCCGGGCGAGGAACGGCTGTTCGACGTCGGTCGGGGTGAGCCGGACGTCGATGCTCCAGTACTCGACCGGAACGAACGCCTCGATCTCGCGCTCGCGTTCGACGATCAACCGGACGGCGACCGACTGGACGCGCCCGGCGGACAGCCCGGGCTGGACCCGCCGCCACAGCAGCGGCGAGATCTTGTAGCCGACGAGGCGGTCCAGGATCCGTCGCGCCTCCTGAGCGTCGAACAGCTGCATATCGATCGTCCTGGGGTGCGCGAACGCCTCCAGGATCGCGTCGCGGGTGATCTCCGTGAACGTGACGCGCTTGGCCTGCGCCGGCTCCACGCCCAGCAGCGTGGCCACGTGGAACGCGATCGCCTCGCCTTCCCGGTCGTAGTCCGTCGCCAGGACGAGGTCCTCGTTCCGCTTCAGTGCCTTCTTCAGGTCGGCCACGTGCCGCTTCGAGTCCTCGGGGACCTCGTAGTCCACGGCGAAATGACGGTCCACATCCACCCCGAGCTGCGAGCGCGGGAGGTCTCGGATGTGCCCGTACGATGCGCGGACGGCATAGCCGTCACCCAGGTATTTCTCGATCGTCTTCGCCTTCGCGGGCGATTCGACGACGACGAGCGTCTTCTCCATATCGGGTTGCTTCCTCCGGTGCCGGACGGTACCACCGGCCGGTGGAACGGCCCGGAAGGTCCTCCGGGACCGCCTCAACGCGCTGCTACGCTCGGCGTATTCCCCGCACCCCTTGAGACCGCCCCGGAGGACACGTGCTCGCCCTGCTCACGGACACGATCATCGAGCTGGTCAGCGAACACGGATACGTGGCCATCTTCGTCCTGATGGCCCTCGATTCGGCGTGTGTCCCGTTCCCGAGCGAGGTGACCTTGCTCTTCGGGGGCGCCCTGACCAGTACCGCGTTCATGGGTGCAGGGCAGGAGTTCTCACTGGTCGCGGTAGTGTTCTGGGCGATGGCGGGCACGATGATCGGATCGTGGCTCGCCTACGGGGTCGGCTACGCCGGAGGCCGGCCCGCGATCGACCGGTTCGGCCGGTACCTCTTGATCCGGCCACATGAGATCGATCGGGCCCACGACTGGTTCGAGCGCCACGGGGAGGCGGTGGCCGGCTACGGGAGGCTCATCCCGCTCGTTCGGTCGTTCGTGAGCCTGCCGGCGGGCGTTGCGGCGATGCCGTTCTGGCGATTCACGGTCTACACGCTGGTGGGCTCGGCGATCTGGTGCGTCGGTCTCGCGTGGATCGGGCACGTGTTCGGCGACCGCTGGCTCGAGATCGAACGGGTGATCCAGCCGTTCGCCTGGGTCATCGCCGGCGTCGTCGTCGTGGCACTCGCCATGTTCGTGGCGCGTCGGTGGGGCCAGGTGCGCCGGGAGTACGCGGCGCTCGACGCCAGGGACGACGGGTCGACGAGCGCCTAGCGCCCGTCAGAGGTTCGCGACCATCGTCCAGCTCTCGCCGGACTCTTCCACCTTCTCGAACCCCGCCTTCTGGTACATCATCCGCGACCGGTTGTGCACCGCGACCGAGAGCGACAACGCCTGGAAGCCCTCCTCGCGCGCCTGCACCATGCACGAGCGGAGCAGCGCCTCGCCGATCCCCTTGCGCCGATGGAGCGGGACGACGGCGATCGAGAGCTCCGGGATCTTCTCGTCGACGAAGCCGTAGCCCGGCTCCTCCGGAGTGAACAGCCGGTACCAGGCCGCGCCGACGGGCTCGCCCTCGAGCTCGGCGATCACCCCGCCGTCGCCCGGGCGGCCCCAGCCGTGGTGGTAGCGCAGCAGCGCCGGATCGGCGAGAACCTCTTCGATCGGCTCGCGGGGCCAGTCGGGGTTCCATCGCGCCGCCTCGTACATCATCTTGCGGAGGAACGGGACGTCGTCCTTGGTCACGGGACGGATGTTCATGCTCGGACCCTATCGCGCTCGCCCTCCAGCAGGAACGGGACGCTCGTGAGCACGACCCGATCCTCCTTGAGGAACAGGCGCTTGATGAACAGCGCGCTCTGGTTGTGCAGGGGCAACTGCCACCAATGAGACACGATCACCTCGGGCACGATCACGTTGACGACCACGTTCGGATGGGCCGAGAAGCGCCGCACCTCGTCCAGCATCGGACGCGTGAGATCACGGAACGGCGCCTCCACGATGTCCAGCGGGACCTCGAGGCCTGACGCGAACCAGCCATCCTCGAGCCGGTGCGCCTGCTCGGGGTCGAGGTCGAAGTAGATCGCGCGGGTGACGGTCGCATCGAGCGTGCGCGCGTAGTTGATCGCCCGGATCGTCACGTCGCTGGCGCCGGACACGAAGATGAGAGCGACCGTCTTCTGCGGGATCAGGGGCTTCGTCATGTCCGCGCGTCGGTCCGGATCGGTCACGACCGGGACGTCCGTCACGACGACGCGCGCCTCGCGGAGCAGACCGGCCTTCAGACGAACGATCCTGTTCTTCCCGATCAAGTAGCGGACGAGGCTCTGCCCGACGATCTCGGGGATCATGATGGTGACGACGTCATCGGCCCCAAGCTCGAGCCGCCGAACATACGCGCGCACCGTCTTCAGGAGGCTCCCGGTTCCGAGCGGCTCGAGCTCCGCCGCGGAGCCGGCGAAGTCGCGCCAACGCTGGGACAGGCTCGCATCGACCGTCAAACCCGGCGTCACGACGTGCAACGATGCCGGACGGAACGATCGCAGGTATCCCAGCGCCTCGGCGACGGACGCGTCCACGTCTCGGATCACCATCACGACGTGATTGAGCTCGACGGCGTCGGGTCGTTCGATCCCACGTCCGGTGATGGCGGCAACCCAGGCGTAATGGCGATGGATAGAGCGGAACAAGGGCACGAGCAGCCCGATGATGAGGATCGATAGCCACGCGCCGTCGAGGAACTTCGACATGATGACGACGACCAGCACGATGCCCGTCGACGTCGCGCCGATGATGTTGATCGCCATCGACCGGCGCCGGACGCTCGCCGGGACGGTGCCCTTCTTGCGCTCGGCCCGCCAATGCCGAACCATCCCGGTCTGCGACAGGGTGAACGAGGTGAACACGCCGACGACGTAGAAGTGGATCAGCGTGTTCAGGTCTGCCCGGAAGACGTAGATCATCACGCACGCGAGGAAGCTCAGGACGAGGACTCCGTTCGAGAAGACCAGACGGTCCCCGCGGTTCATGAACTGGCTCGGCATGAATCGGTCGCGCGCCAAGATCGAGGACAGACGAGGGAAGTCTTGGTACGCGGTGTTCGCGGCCAGGATCAGGATGGCGGCGGTGAAGAACTGCACGACGAAGAAGGCGATCGTCGAGCTACCGAAGATCGCGATCGCGATCTGGGAGACGACCGAACGCTGCTCGCTCGCGATCACGCCGTCCACATGCGTCGCGAGCCACGAGATCCCGAGGAACATCGTGATACCGAGCGTTCCCATGATAGCGAGGGTGGTCGCGGCGTTCTTCGCCTGCGGTCGGCGGAAGGCCGCCACGCCGTCGGTGATCGCCTCGACGCCGGTCAGAGCCGTTGCTCCTTGCGAGAATGCCTTGAGGATCGCGAAAAGGCTCACGGTCGCGACCGCCGTTGCGGCCTCCGGCAGCGGCTCTACGGGGACGCCTACGGCGGGACACCCGGCCAAGCATCGAACCAAGCCGTACGCGATCAGCGCCAGGATCGACACGACGAACCCGTACGTGGGAACCGCGAACACGATCCCCGACTCCCTGGTTCCGCGGAGGTTCGCGAACGTGATCAGCAAGACGAACCCGATCGAGAGGAGTACGCGATGCTCGTTCGCCCAAGGGAACGCCGAACCGATCGCGAACACACCCGCGACCATCGAGACGGTGACCGTCATCATGTAGTCGAACAGGAGCGCGGATGCCGCTATCAAGCCGGGGGCGACGCCGAGGTTGTCCTTCGTCACGAGGTAGGCGCCGCCGCCGCGCGGATAGGCGCGCACGGTCTGCCGGTACGAGCTCACGACCACGGCCATCAGCAACGCGATCGCTCCGGCGATCGGGAGGACGTAGGGGTCTGGATCGGCCGTCACGATCGTGAGCGCGACCAGGATCTCGCCTGTCGCGTAGGCGACAGAGGACAGTGCATCCGAGGCGAAGACCGGCAGCGCGACGACCTTCGGCAGCAGGGTGTGTTCGAGTCGTTGGCTCGCGAAGGCACGTCCGAGCAGCACCCGCTTCATGATCGAGCCCGCCGGTGCGTGGGTGGACGTGGCCATGGAGCGTGATGCTACGCGGCCCTCAGCTGGACTCGCCGACCCAGCGGTAGCCGACCCCGGGCTCCGTCACGATCAGCTCGGGCGACGATGCATCGTCCCCGAGCTTCCGGCGGAGCGCGCGAACGTAGGTCCGCAGGTACGTCGTCTCGGTCCCGTACCCCTGACCCCAGACGCGCCGGAGCAGCCATTGGTGCGTCAGCAGCTTGCCCGGGTTCGCCACGAGCGCCTCGAGCAGCGCGTACTCGGTCGGCGTGAGATGGAGCTGCTCGCCGTCGAGGGTCACGAGACGGCGAGCGAGGTCGATCTCGAGCCGGCCGTAGGAGAGGGTCGGCTGGAGGGGCTCCTCCGGGCCCGCGCGGCGGAGCGCCGCACGGGCCCGGGCGAGCAGCTCTTCCATCGCGAACGGCTTCGTGATGTAGTCGTCCGCGCCGGCGTCGAGGGCGCCGACCTTGTCGGATTGCGCCTCGCGGACGGACAGGATGATCACCGGGACGTCCGAGAACCCCCGGATCCTGCGGATCACCTCGGTGCCGTCCAGATCCGGCAGCCCGAGGTCGAGCAGGATCAGGTCGGGCTGTTGATCGGCCGCGGCGACGACGCCTTCGTCACCCGTCCCGACCGTGGCGACGTCGTAGCCGTGCGCTTCCAGGCTCGTGCGGAGCGCGCGCCGGATCTGCGGCTCGTCGTCGACCACCAGGACCTTCACAGCGCGGGCTCCTCGGCGCTCCACTCGATCGGGAAGTCGAGCATCATCGCCGTGCCTCCACCGGTCGTCTCTTCGATCCAGATCCGGCCACCGTGCGCCAGGACGATCGCTCGCGCGATCGCGAGCCCCAGACCGCTCCCGGCGGATTCGGGGCTCTCGCGCCCCCGGTAGAACGCCTCGAACACCTTCTCACGCTCCTCGGGCTTGATGCCGGGGCCTTCATCGGCCACGCGGACGCGCACGGCGGCGTCCGCGCTGCCGATGTGGATCCTGATCGTGCCGCCGCGCGGCGAATGCCGCGCGGCGTTCTCGATCAGGTTCGTCAGCACCTGGTCGACCTGGACGGGATCGGCCGGGATCTCGGGGAGGTCGTTCGCGACCTGCAAATCGACCCTCAGACCGCTCAACCGCGATCGCATCCGTGCGACCACGGCCTCCGCCACTTCGTCGACTGCTGTCGGCACGCGCTTGGGGATCAACGCGCCCGCGCGGATCCTGGCCAGGTCGAGGATGTTGCCCACGAGCCGGTTCAGCCTGTCGGTCTCTTCGAGGATCGTCGTGAGGAGCTCACGCTCCTGTTGCTCGTCGTGCCGGGCGCTCACGTCGAGCAGGCTCGTCACGCCCGCCTTGATCGACGCGAGCGGCGTCCGCAGATCGTGCGTCACCGACGAGAACATCGCGGCACGGAGCTGGTTCGTCTCGGCATCCAGCTGGGCAAGCCGAGCGCGCGCATCCAGGCGCGCACGGTCGAGCGCGACGGCCGCCTGACGGGTGGCGGCCTCGAGCAGCATCCGCTCGTCCCGCGTGAGAGGACGACGCCCCGCAGGCCGCTCGGCGATCAGCGTCCCCAGCGGAACGCTCGACACGACGATCGGGATCACCTCGGTCGGACCGCCGGGCGTCAGCCCGGGGCGGACGGCCTTCGCCTCGAGGTCCTGGCCGTCGAGGCTGACGGAGACCTGGCAGCTCGCGAGGCCGAGCGGCTCGAGTAGCACCTGGACGAACTCGTCCATCACGCGGTCGGGCACGTCGCCCGACAACATCTTCGAGGATAAGTATGCAAGGAGCCTCGCCTCGCGCTCGCGCCGCGTGGCGCGGTTGCGTTCGTCGGCCGCGTTCCCGACGACGAGCCCGACGACGACCGCGATCGCGAGGAACACGACCGCCGCGATCAGCTGCTGCAGCTGGTCGAAGCGTAGGACGTGGTCGGGTGATTGGACGATCGGGAGCGCCACCGATGCCAGCAGGGCGGAGACCACGCCCGCCCAGAGCCCGCCGCTGACGGCTGCCACGGTGACCGCCAGCATGAAGATGGCCACCTCGGCGGAGGGACCGAGCTGGGCCGCGAGCGACGCCAAGACGCTGCCGGCGAGCGTCGCGAGCACCCCGATCGCGATCCCGCGCAGGGTCATACGAGCGATACGGGAGGGGCTCTCGACGACCACGGACCGAACGCTACCGCCCGCATCCGGTCGGTTCACGCCTGCGGCGCGTTCACGACATCTTCACGGCGGCCGCGCCGACTTTCACGCCCCGCTCACGGCCCATGGCCGAACCTTGGCGCCGGAAAGAGGTTCTGACGGGGGATCGCGTGGCCGTCACCCCTAGGCGGTCCGTCCGACAGAAGGAACATCCGACCACTTTCCTCCGAGCCCGTCTTCGAGGCCGGCAGCTCCCTCCAGCTGTCGGCCTCAAGACATTCTTGGGCAAGATGAGCCCGACCAAGATGGGCCAGGCCGAGTAGTACCCTTCACGCTCGTGCACGTCCTGATCATGGGTTGTGGCCGCGTCGGTTCCGAGCTCTCCCACGCGCTCCTCGAGGGAGGCAACGACGTCACCGTGATCGACAAGAACCCCGACGCCTTCTATCGCTACCCGCCCGGCGAGGGCGCGAAGCAACTCGTCGGTCTCGGCTTCGATCGCGACCTGCTCGAGGAAGCCGGGATCAAGGACGCGGACGCATTCATCGCGGTGTCGTCGGGGGACAACTCGAACATCGTGTCGGCGCGCATGGCCCTCGAGCACTTCCACGTGCCCAAGGTGATCGCGCGGATCTACGACCCGCGCCGCGCCGAGATCTACGGCCGGCTCAACATCCCGACGGTCGCGACCACCACGTGGGGCATCAAACAGATCCAGCTGATGCTGCACCACGACCGCGAGGAGATCCGCGAGAGCCTCGGCGGCGGAGACATCCTGCGGGTCCGCGTCCCCGTCCCCAAGCACCTGGTCGGCAAACCGGCGAACACCCTCAACGTGGAAGGGAAGATCCTGGTCGCCGGCGTCTCGCGTGGCGGGACCGGGTTCCTCCCGACCGCGGACAGCACGCTGCAAGAGGGCGACTACCTGATCGTCATGATGGTGAAGGACGGCCTCGACATGCTCGACCAGCAGCTCGAGGTTCCTTCGGAGGATCGCTGATGAGGGTCATCGTCACGGGCGGCGGTGCGATCGGGCGACACCTGTCGGCCGACCTCGCGGCGCGTGGCCACGACGTGACCCTGATCGAACAGGCCAAGAAGGTCGTGGACCGGTTGCGCGAGGAGATCCCCGAGGTCACCGTGCGGCTCGGTGACGCCTGCGAGCCGTGGGTCCTGGAGGAAGCCGATCTCTCCTCCGCCGACGTCGTCGTCGCGGCGACGGGCGACGACGAGGACAACCTGGTGACGTCCCTGCTCGCGAAGCAGGAGTTCGCCGTCCCGCGCGTCCTCGCCCGCGTGAACCACCCCAGCAACGAATGGCTCTTCAACGAGCAGTGGGGGGTCGATCAGGCGGTCTCGCCGCCGCACATCCTCACTGCGATGGTCGAGGAGGCCGTGACCGCGGGGGACCTCGTCCGGCTGCTCCGGCTCGAGGGTGGCCGGGCCTCGATCGTGGAGTCGAAGCTCACGGCGGCGTCCCCGGCCACGGGGAAGGCGCTCTACGAGCTGCGCCTGCCGCCGGATTCGACGATCGTCGCGATCCTCCGCGAGGGCCACGTCGTGATCCCGCAGCCCGAAACGGTGTTCGCGGCCGACGACGAGATCGTGGCGCTGTCGGGTCCCGAGTCCGAGCTCACCCTTCGCGCCGCGATCGTCGGCGACGAAGCGCCTCAGCCGTTGCCAAGTTCGAAGCGGTAGCCCATCCCCGGCTCCGTGATGAAATGCTTCGGGTCGGCCGGGTCGCGTTCGAGCTTCCGACGGATCTGCGCCATGTACACGCGCAGGTAGTTCGTCTCCTCCTCGTACTTGGGGCCCCAGACCTCGTGCAGGAGCTGCCGCTGGCTCACGAGCTTGCCGGGGTTGCGGACCAGGATCTCCACGAGGTGCCATTCCGTCGGCGTCAGACGGATCGCCTCCCCGTCGGCCCCGAGCACCTTCTTCGCCGCGAGATCCACCGAGAACGAAGCCGTCTGCACGATCGCCCGTTCGTCGGCTGGCGCCGCGGTCTGTCGGCGTTCCGACGCCCGGACGCGAGCGAGGAGTTCGCCCATCCCGAACGGCTTGGTGACGTAGTCGTCCGCGCCCGCGTCGAGCGCGGCCACCTTGGCCGACTCCTGCTCCCGGGCCGAGAGCACGATGATCGGGACCGTGGTCCACGTGCGCAGACCGCGGATCACTTCGACGCCGTCGATCCCGGGGAGGCCGAGGTCGAGGATCACGACATCGGGTCGATGGCGGGCGGCGAGATCGAGGGCGGTCTCGCCGTCCCGAGCAGTATCGACGGTGTAGTCGCGAGCGATCAGGTTCGTCCGCAACCCGCGGAGGAGCTGGGGCTCGTCGTCGACGACGAGGACGCGCGTCACGGTTCGGCCTCGAACACGATCACCATCGTGAGCCCCCCGCCCGGCGTGTCCTCGACGTCGAGCTCTCCGTCCATGGCCTCCACGAATCCTTTCGCCACCGCGAGCCCCAGGCCGACGCCGTTGCCTGTCGTCCGATCGCCGAGGCGCTGGAAGGGTTGGAACATCTCGTCGCGCTGGTCGGAGGCGACCCCCGGACCACGGTCGATCACGCGGAGCTCGACGCGGCCGCCAGCGGTGGAGCCCTGGATCCTCACGGGCGCAGTCGTTCCGCTCCAGGTTGAAGCGTTCGAAACGATGTTGGCGATCGCCCGTTCGAGCAGGCCAGGGTCGGCGTCGATGCGCGGGAGCCGTTCGGGCACGTCGACGATCAGCCCGCGGCCTCCGTCGGGCAGGCTCGCGAGCGCCTTAGGGACGACCTCGTCGAACCCGACGTTCCCGCGAACGAGCGTCAACGCTCCTGCCTGCAAACGACTCATGTCAAGGAGGTTTTCGACCAGGTTCGTCAGCCGGTCGGCCTCGTCTTCGATCGTCTCCAAGAAGTCCTCCGTCTCCTCGGGAGACCAGGCGATCTCGCCCTCCCGCAGGCTCGAGACCGAGGCCTTGATCGAGGCGAGGGGCGTCCGGAGATCGTGCGAGACGGCGGCGAGGATGGCGGTACGGAGCGCGTCTGCTTCCGAGCGAGCACTCGCCTCCGCCGCGTCCTTGGCGAGCGCTCTCCCGCGGAGGGCGACCGCGAGCTGCGCCGCGAACGCCGACAGCAGCTGAACCCGATCCGCGGGGAGTCGGCCGCCTCGCAGGGCGAGCACGGTGTCATGGCCGAGCTCCACGAGCTGATCGGCATCACCCGGCTTCCCGGGCGGAGCGTTGCCCGAGCCCGCCTCCCGTTGCCAGCCCCCGTCCCCTCGTCGGAGCACGGACACGGCCTCGAGCGCGAAGGTCGTCCGAAGATGCTCGACCAACTCGGGCAGCGGGTCGCCCTCGGCCGCGACGCGCGCCGTCAGCCGCGCGAGCGCCTCCGCCTCGGCCCCCCTTCGCTGCGCCTCTTCCCGATGTCGCGCCTCCCGGTCGACCAGGATGCTGACGCTCGCGGCGACCACCAGGAACACCACGAAGGCCACCACGTCCTCGGGGTTCGCGATCTTGAGCGTGTGGATCGGCGGCGTGAAGTACCAGTTGATCAGGAGCGCCGCGACCATGGCGGCCGGGATCGCTGGCCGGAGCCCGCCGCCGAACGCGATCCCGATCACCACCGTGAGGTAGACGAGCATGATGGTCGACAGAGCGAGTCGCTGATCGAGGATCGCGATGGCGGCGGTGAGGCCGATGAGAACCACGCCGCCGAGCGCTCCGGCCGCGAGCTGCCGGTCGACCGACAGGCCGGTCGCGGGGCGGGCCCGGGAAGGGGCGCGGCGCGCGCCCCCCCCCGGGGGGAGACAGGGAACGGGCATAGG
>JBKOZW010000003.1:0-7163 GCA_046726095.1 Actinomycetota bacterium | reverse complement strand
GAGATGAACCAGCTCCTCGTCGAGTCTTCGAACCGACCCGAGGGTCTCCTCCGCTGCACCGAGGACGACGAGTTCCGGCGCGCCCCGGAGGACGTCGACGAGCTCGGTGGTCAACTCGGCCCGGGCCTCCACTTGCCGGGTCCCGGTGCGCCGGCTCATGAGCGCCGCGAGCGAGGGGATCCCGATCCCCCCGACCAACAGACCGGCGGCAAGGACCACACCCGCGACAGGAAGGAACGCGGCGACGATCGCGACCGAGACCCCACCGGCAACCAGGGCAACGAGCGGAGGAGCGACGCCTCGAAGGAAGAGCTCCTGCATCGTGTCGATGTCGGCCACCATCGCGGCGAGGAGGTCTCCGCGTCGGAGCTCGGGGATGCGTCCGGGAACGAGCGGCTCGATCGTACGGAAGAAGGCGACGCGCATCCGCGCGAGCACACGGAAGGCGAGATCGTGCCGCTCGAGACGCTCGAGGTAGCGGGCCACGGGCTTGCCGATGCCGCAGACCCGGACGGCAACGATCGCGACGGTGAGGGACAGGATCGGCGGGTGCTCGGCCGCGCGAGAGATCACGTAGCCGGCGAGCGACAGCAAGCCGACGCCCAAGAGCACGGACAGCGAACCGAGCCCGACGGACGCCACGACGCGTGCGCGCGGCACCTTCGCGATGCGGAGCAGTTCCCGCAGCGTGTTCATGAGAGGGCCACCTTCGGTACATCGACGGCTCGACCATCCTCGATCCGGACGATCCGATCGGCTGAGCGCGCGAGCTCGGCGCTGTGGGCGATCAGCAGGACCGCTCGGTCGGGAGCGAGGTCCCGGATCGAGGCGGCGATCGCTTCGCCGCTCTCCGCGTCGAGGTTCGCGGTCGGCTCGTCGAGGATCACCAGTTGGGCGGGCCGGGCCAGCGCCCGGGCGAGGGCTAGGCGGCGCGTCTCGCCGGCCGAAAGGCCCCGAGCGCCTTCCCCGATAGAGGTCTCGTATCCACGCGGCAGGTCCACCACCACCTCGTCGAGGCCCGCGGCCTTCGATGCCAGCTCGATCTGCTCGTCGGATGCCGATGGATTGCCGATCGCGATGTTCTCCCGGACCGTGCCGCGGAACAGGGTGGGACGCTGCGGGACCCAGGCGACCTGCGTGCGCCAGCTCGTGAGGTCGAACCTGGCCAGATCCGTGCCGTCGACGGTGATCGAGCCACCGTCCGGGGAACGGAGACCCAGCAACAAGGCGGCGACCGTGCTCTTGCCGACCCCGCTCCTGCCGACCAGAGCCACGACCTCACCTCGCCCGATGGTGAGGTCGAACCCCTCGAGGAGCCTGCCGCCTCGGTCCGGGTTCTCCAAGGAGACGTCCCGCATCCGGATCGACTCCCAAGCGCTCGAGACAGGATCGGTGCCGAGCGACCGGCGCTGGGGCGCTTCGATCAGATCCAAGATCCTCTCGGCGGCGGCCAGACCATCCGCGCTCACGTGGAACTGGGCCGCGAGGCTGCGGAGCGGGACGTAGAGCTCGGGGGTGAGCAGCAGCACCGTCAGTGCGGATCGGAAGGCAACCGACCCCTCGACCAGGCGGACACCGAGCGTGACCGCCACGAGGGCCGTCGCCAACGTCGCGGCCAGGTCGAGCACGGCTCCGGAGAGGAAGCTCACCCGGAGCGTCTCCATCGTCGTCCGGCGGTATTCCTCGCTCACGGCCTCGATCCGATCCGCCTGCGCGGCGCCGCGGTTGAACGCTCGCAGCGTGGGGAGTCCCCGAACGATGTCGAGGAAATGGTTCGAGAGTCGTGTCAACGCCGCCCAGCGAGCTCGGGTCTTGGACTCGGTGTATCGGCCGATCAGCGTCATGAACACGGGGATCAGCGGCAGCGTGATGAGCATGATCGCCGCGGACGTCGGGTCGACCGCGGCCGCCCAGGCCAACACCGCGATGGGGACGAGGACGGCGAGCACGAGTTGCGGAAGGTATCGAGCGAAGTAGGCGTCCAGTCCTTCGACGCCGGTCACGGCCGCGGTCGCGATCTCTCCAGCCTCGGCTCCGTCGACCGCGGTCGGCAGATCGAAGAGCCGTCGCTTCACCAACGACATCCGCAGTTCGGATGTGGCCCGAGCCGCCGCCCTCCGGCCGGTCGCCTCGAAGCCCGCGGCGAACAGCGCACGTGCGATCACGACCCCACAGAACGCGATGATCTCGCCGGGGTCGGCGGATCGATGCTGGAAGGCGCGCGCCACGATCGACGCGAACAGCGTGGCCCCCAGCAGGAGCGCGAGCGTGGCCATGAACCCGAAGAGGACGTCGACCGCGAGGGCGACACGCGCGGGCCGAACACGTCGCAGGAGTCGAGGGTCGAGCGGGCGCACGGCCTCAGGGCTCTACCGGCGTGCCTCCCGCGGCCGCCGGGGACGGCCCAGAGGGGGAGGGGGACGGAAGCCGCTCCAGTCCCGACGGGCTCATCAACCGCCTCCGGAAGACGTGATACGTCCAGCCCTGATAGATCATCACGACCGGAAGGAAGATCACGGCAACGATGGTCATCACCTTGAGCGCGTACGGCGCGGAGGACGCGTTCTGCACCGTCAGGTTGTTCGCGGCGTCCGTGCTCGACACCATCACGTTCGGATAGAGATCGATGAAGAACGTCAGGACCGTGGCCGCCATCGCGAAGGCCGTCATGGCGAAAGCCCACCCCTCGCGGCGATCGCCCAGCAGCCGTGCCGCTGCGACGATGGCGAGCACGGCCGCGACCGAGAGGAAGTCCGGGAAGGCGCCATGATGGATCACGACCTGGGTCCACACGCCGAAGATCAGGACCGCCCCGCCGGTCACGACGGTGGATCGCCGAGCCAGACGATGCGCACGCTCCCGAAGCTCACCATCGGTCTTGAGCGACACGTACGTCGCCCCGTGGAGCACGCAGAGGAGCACCAACGTCAGGCCCGCGAACACGGAGTACGGGCTGAGGAGATCCCAGACGCTCCCGGTGAACTCCCCGCTCGAGTCGATCGGTAAGCCGTGGAGCAGGTCGGCGAGGGCGATGCCGATCACGAGCGGCGCCAGCAGGCTTCCCGCCGATTGCAGCCGACTCCAAGTCTTCATCCAGGCCGTTCCGCCGCCCTTGCCGCGGAACTCGAAGGACACGCCGCGGACGATCAGCGCGACCAACAGCACCACGATGGCGAGGTAGAGGCTGGAGAACATCGTCGCGTACCAGGATGGGAACGCCGCGAAGATCCCGGCGCCGGCCACGATCAGCCATACCTCGTTGCCGTCCCACACGGGGCCGATGGTCGCCGTGACGACGCGCTGCTCGGCCTCGGTCCTGCCTATCACCCTCTGCACCATCCCGACACCGAAGTCGAACCCCTCCAACACGAAGAAGCCGGTCCACAGGACGGCGATCGCGATGAACCAGAAGATCTGGAGACCCATCGATCCGCTCCTCAGTACGCCATCGCTGCTTCGTTCAAGTCGTGTTCGTCCGGTTCCCCCTCGCGGCCGAGCTCCTTCCGGGCATAGCGCACCATCAGGGTCCAGTCGACGACGGCGAGCGTTCCGTACAACACGACGAATACCGAGAGGCTGATCCAGATCGTCGCCGAACTCACCGACGGCGAGATCCCCTCGCTGGTCTGCATCAAGCCTTGCACGATCCAGGGCTGGCGCCCGTTCTCGGTGAGCATCCACCCGGCCGTGTTCATCAGGAAAGGGAGCGCCGCAGCCCAGACCGCGAGCCACAGGAACCATCGTGTCGTCATCAGCTTCCCGCGCCACAGGAGATACACACCCAGCAGGGCGATCAGGAACACGACCACCGCCAGGTAGGCCATCACACGCATCGACCAGTACTGGATGAAGACGTTCGGGACGTAGTTCCCCGCTCCGTACTGCTGCTGGTACTGCTGGTTCAGCTCGTTCAACCCGACGACCTGTCCGTTCCACGAATCGTCCGCGAGGAGCGACAGGAGATGGGGGATCGCGATGATCTTGGTCGGTGTCTGATCGTTGTTCCCACCGCCGATCTGGAAGACCGAGAAGGAGCACGGCTGGCAGGTCTCCCACTGCGCCTCCATCGCTGCGACCTTCATCGGCTGATACGTGGTCTCGATCACGCCCAGGTGGCTCCCGACCATCATCGCGAACAGCGACGCGGGCAGCAGCACGACGAGCGAGATGGACGCGGCCTTCCGGAACTGCTCGCGTTGGGATCCGTGCCTCAGATGCCACGCCGACACGGCGAGCATCACCGCGGATCCGGTGACGAGCGAGGCCAGGAGCACGTGAAGGTATCCCCACACGAAGACCGGGTTGGTCATCACGGACCAGATGTTGGTGAGCTGCGCCTTGCCGTTGACCACCGCATATCCGACGGGGTGCTGCATCCACGAGTTGGCGGCCATGATGAAGGCAGCGGACAGCGCGGCGCCGGCCGCGACCGCCCAGATCGTCGCCAGGTGCACGCGGGGCGACAGCCGCCCCCACCCGAACAGCCACAGCCCAAGGAAGACGGACTCCAGGAAGAACGCGCCGAGTCCCTCGATCGCCAGCGGAGCTCCGAACACGTCGCCGACGTAGCGCGAGTAGGCCGACCAGTTCATCCCGAACTGGAACTCCTGGACCAGGCCCGTCACCACACCGACCGCGATGTTGATCACCAAGAGGGTGCCGAAGAACCGGGTCAGCCGGAGGTACGTCTCGTCGCCCCTCCGATGCCAGGCTGTCTGGAGGAGCGCAACGAGGAACGAAAGACCGATCGTCACCGGGACGAAGAGGAAGTGGTAGATGCTCGTGGAGGCGAATTGGAGACGAGCGAGGTCCAGGTTCGTCACGGTTCGCCCCCTCCAGACGCCTTCCGGAGCACCATCGAGAGCATCTTCGCGACGTCGGGTCGGCTCTGCATCCCCCGAATCGGACGAAGAGCCGCGGGCTCGGCCGCGGCGGAGGCGGTATCGGGGAACTCAGAGTCGCGGCAGGGTGACGACCCCCGCGAGCGCTACCACCATCAGTGCTCCCGCGAGAACCGTTGCCGCGACCCTCACCCCTCGGAACTTGAAGCGCTGGGCGATGGCCACCAGGAACAGCACCGTCGCGAGAAGCACGGTCTGACGCACGTATCGATCCCCCGTCTCACGAGCGGCGGTCCCCTCTTCGAAGGCCGCGTCAGCCTGTTCGTTCAGCGTGGCGGCGAGTTCCGTCTGCGTGTTGTGGTACTGGGGCATGAAGAGCGGCCCCGCCGGCGCATCCGGGTCCGAGAACGGATGGGTCTTCAGCCACGCATCGAATGCGACCCGGTACTCATCGCTGAAGCGTCGGACGTACAGACGTGCGAGGCGCTCGTTCCCCTCCGCATGGGCTTGGATCCACGTGTTGAACGTCGAAACGTCCAGGAGCCGTTGTTGGCCTCCGAGCGTGTCCGCCTCATCAGCTTGCACGCGGAGACGGGACGCGGTGCCGTACTGGAACGCCTGGCGGCCATCCCACCTCGCCGCCTGGTACCCGCTCCAGGCGGTCGCGACCGCAACGATCGACAGGATGATCACCTCGGCGATCTCGGCGAGCTCCTGCCACCGGCGCTTCTCTTTGGCTTCCCGCTCCTCGCGCTTGCTCATCGCGTGCGCGACCTCGATGTTCATCCCTTCCGGCACGTGCTCGAGTGTGCCACGAACGACGAGTCACGGGTTCGAGGACGAGGTGCCATCCCGCCGAGGGGCGCCGCGCATCGTTCGAAGGGGATGCAACGAGATCCCGACGTCAGTCGGGGAGCAAACCCAACGAACGCGAGCGCTCAACGGCGCGGCTGCGTGACGTCTCGCCGAGCTTGCGATAGATCGAGATGGCCTCCGCCTTCACCGTGTGCTGTGACAAGTGGAGCTGCTCCCCGATCTCGCGGAACGTGAGCTGGGTCGCGAGCAACGGGATCAAGCGGAGCTCCGCGGCGGTGAGCCGCAGGTCCTTCGCGAGCTTGCGTTCGGCTGCGAGCAGCTGCCGGCCGACCTCATCCTCGCTCGGCGCGAACTTGTCGAGGTTGCCGGCCCGGCGGAGGAGCTCGGAGATCTCGTGCAACCGTTTGCGTGCCGATCCTTCGTCCGCGAGAGCGAGCGAACATCGCGCGAACATCAGCCGTACCTGAACCGCGAGGTACGCGAGGGCTCCCGTCAATGCGGGGAGCGACTCTTCCACGATCGCCAGGTGCATCCGAGCCTCGTCCACCTCGCCTCGGTGACGTGCGACCCTCGCCGCGGCGACATGAGCCGCACCCAGCGCCGCGAATGGTCGCATCGGCTCGCGATCCGCAAGCTCGCATGCACGGTCTGCCAGGGCCGCGGCGTCGCGCCACCTCCCCTCCAAGATCGCGATGAAGGCTCGCTCGGCTGACGCGATCGACATGGTGATGAGTGCGAACCGCTCCTCGCCCATCTCCATCGCGTCTCCGAGGTGGCGGTCGGCCTCCTCGAGGTCGCCCGACAACATCACGGCGATCCCGAGGAGCATCGACGCGGTCGGTTGCCAGAGGCTGTACGGCTCCAGGGTCTCGGTCGCCAGGCGAGCGTCCTTCTCCATCGAGTCGATGCCTTCACGGCAGAGCGCGGCACGAAGCAAGTGGACCCATGCCTCGTGCGGGCTCCCATCGGGCATCCGGTCAGGGATCCGAGCATCCTGGGCGATCTTGGCTGCAAGCGCCGCCTCGCGTTCGCGACCGAGCAACAGGCTGATCCAGGTCCGGAAGAACGCGACGATCGGATATCGCTCGCGCGGCGCCCGCTCACCAAGCCAATCGAGCCACCCATCCATCCGTTCGATCCGTCCGGTCCACGCAACGTCGAGCCCATAGACGCCGAGGAGCGCAGCCACCCGGTCCGCGTCGCCGGCAACACGAGCGTGCTCGATCGCCGGGTCGATCAGATCGTGTCGTTCGCACCACACCGAGGCCCGGCCCGCGATCATCGCCACGCCACCCGCTTCTCCCGCAAGGTCCTCTCGCAAGAGGTCCTGGAACAGGGGGTGCAGCCGGACCTCCTTCCCCAGCATGTCGAGCGGGATGAGCATCGCCCCGGACCGCTCGATCTCGCGGAGAACGCCTCCCGATCCGGTCCGTCGCAGAGCTGCGTCGCACAACGGACCCGAGAGGAACGTGAGAGCCGAAGAGCGGACGAGGAAACGGATCTGGG
>JBKOZW010000002.1:0-12082 GCA_046726095.1 Actinomycetota bacterium | reverse complement strand
GTCCGTGCCTTCGGCGGCTTCGAGCGCCGCCCCACCCCGTCGTTCCTGACCGATGACCGGAGCTTCGCCTACGTCGGCTACGACGGCGACACCGTGGTCGCGTTCGCGTGGGGGAGCGCGCTCACGCATCCCGAGGGAGGGACGATCTTGGTGCTCGCCGGCCTGCACGTCGCCGAGGCGGTGAGGATGAAGAAGGCGGGCAAGGAGCTCGTGGACGCGTTCGTGGCCGACGGACGCGCAGCGGGTCTCACCCGGATGTGGATGCTGACGGACGCGGGACACCGCGCGGCCAAGCTGCTGTACGAGGGCGCACCCGATCCGGGCGACGCGAAGATCGACACCCCCTGGTGGGTCATGGGGTAACCGTCACGTCGCTGAGATAATCCCGGACCGTGCGATACGACTCGATCCTGGATGCGATCGGCGACACGCCGCTCGTCGGCATCCCGCGGATGTCTGCCCGACCGAACGTTCGGATCTGGGCCAAGCTCGAGGGGCAGAACCCGACCGGTTCCACCAAGGATCGGATCGCGCTCGCGATGGTCGAGGCGGCGGAGGCGTCGGGCGAGCTGACGGAAGGCAAGGAGATCCTGGAGCCCACATCGGGAAACACGGGCATCGCGCTCGCGATGGTCGCCCGCCGGAAGGGTTACGCGATCACCGTCGTGATCCCCGACAACGCGAGCGAGGAGAGGATCGGGCTCCTCCGGCTGTTCGGCGCGGAGATCGTGTTCTCCGACGGGGCGAAGGGCACGAACGGCTCCATCGAGGTCGCGAGGGCTCTCGCCCAGGACGACCGGTACTTCATGCCGTTCCAGTACGGGAACGTGGCGAACCCCGACGCGCACGAGAAGGGAACGGCGCAGGAGATCATCCGCGACCTCCCGTCGATCACGCACTTCGTCGCGGGGATGGGCACGGGCGGCACCCTCACGGGCGTGGGTCGCGGGCTCCACGCACACAACGAGGACATCAAGGTGGTCGCCGCCGAGCCGGAACTGGGGGACCTCGTGTACGGGCTCCGTTCGCTCGATGAGGGGTTCATCCCGCCGATCTTCGATCCCGAGCAGATCGATCGGAAGTTCCTGGTGAACTCGACGGACTCCCTCCGGGCGACGCGGGAGTTGACGACCCACGAGGGCATCTTCGCCGGGATCAGCAGCGGCGCCGTGATCCACGTGGCCCAGCGGATCGCTCTGGAGCTCGACGCGGGCGACATCGTCTGCTTCCTCCCCGACGGGGGATGGAAGTACCTGTCGACGCATGCATGGTCCGAGGATCTGTCGGCAGCCGAGAAAGGCGTCGAGGAGTCGCTGTGGTGGTAACGAGGTGACCGACAGCCGCCCGATCGGTCTGTTCGACTCCGGGGTCGGCGGGCTCACGGTCGCGCGCGCGATCCTGGACCTGCTCCCGCGCGAGTCGATGATCTACGTCGGCGACGCGGCGCACTTCCCGTACGGTCCGCGACCCGTCGAGGAGATCCGCGGGTACGCGATGGAGATCGCGTCGTACCTCGTGGATCGCGGCGTGAAGCTCCTGGTCGTGGCGTGCAACTCGATCGAGGTCTCCGCGATCGGCGACATCGCGGCGGCGCACGGGGTGCCGGTCTTGGGGGTGGTGAACCCGGGTGCCCGCGCCGCGATCCGCGCGACGAGGAACGGCATCGTGGGCGTGATCGGGACGGAGGCGACGGTCCGAACGGGCGCGTACCAGCGCGCGATCGGTTCGTCGGTCGAGCTCCACGCCGTCGCCTGCCCGTCGTTCGTGGAGCACGTGGAGCGGGGGGACACAACCTCCCAGCAGCTGCGGGAGGCCGCACGCGGGTATCTTGCACCGCTGAGAGAAAGAGGTATCGACACCTTGATCCTGGGATGCACGCATTACCCACTGCTCTCGGGCCTGCTCCAGATGGAGCTCGGTCCGGATGTGGTGCTCGTGTCATCGGCGGAAGAGACGGCCAAGGACGTCTACGCGGAGCTGTTGCGCCACGTGCGACTCGCGACGGCCGCCGATCCACCGCACCACGAGTTCCTCACTACGGGTGAGGCGGAGCCCTTCCGCGACCTCGCCGAGCTGTTCCTGGGCGGCGAGCTCTCGCATGTGAAGGCGACCCACCTCGAGGCGGGGGTGCCCGGATGAAGCTCACCGTCCTGGGGGTCCAGGGGACGTGGCCGGGTCCTGGAGGCGAGTGCTCCGGCTACCTCGTGTCCCACGAGGGGTACCACCTGTGGATGGACGCGGGGACGGGAACCTTCTCGCGACTCCAGGAGCAGGTTCCCGTGGATGAGATCGGTGCGGTGTTGATCAGCCACGGTCACGCCGACCACTTCATCGACATGATCCCCGCGTTCTACGCGCGTCACTACGGCAAGCTCGGCGGATCCGGGCTCCCGTGCTTCTCGCCGGAGGGCTTCATGGATCTCGCTGCGCTCCTCGTGTCGGAGAACGGACGCAACGTCCTCGCGGAAGCGTTCGCCTTCTCGCACATCAGCGATGGAGATGCCTTCGACGCCGGTCCGTTCCGCATCTCAGCCTTCGAGATGACGCACATCGGTGTCTACTCCCTGGGGTACCGGATCGAGGTCGACGGGACGACCCTTGCGTACACGGGCGACACTGGTCCGTGCGATGCCGCGACCGAGGTGGCGAAGGGCGCCGATCTCTTCCTCTGTGAAGCGACCTATCAGAACGACTCCACACTCACGTACTTCCACCTGAGCTCCGCCCAGGCGGCCGAGTACGCGTCGCGAGCCGGCGTCGGGCGTCTCCTGCTCACGCACCTCACGCCGGAGCTGGACGCGAACGTGTCGCGCGAGCAGGCGGAGGCGGTCTGGGAAGGCTCGATCGACGTGGCGACGCCGGGGTCCGTCTGGGAGGTGAGCGGATGAGTCGCCCGGATGGTCGCGCGGGCGGCGAGCTGCGTCCGGTCGCGTACGAGCTCGGGTACCAGGAGTGGGCCGACGGCTCGGTGCTGTTCTCGATGGGCAAGACCCGCGTTCTATGCGCGGCCACGCTCGCCGAGGAGACACCTCGGTGGCTCCGCGGAACGGGCCGGGGCTGGGTCACGGGGGAGTACTCGATGCTGCCGGCCTCGACGATGGAGCGCTCGTCTCGCGAGGTGAACAAGGGCCGACCGGGTGGCCGCACGCAGGAGATCCAACGGCTGATCGGCCGCGCGCTCCGGAGCGTCACCGACCTGAACCGCTTAGGCGAGCGCATGGTGACGGTCGATTGCGACGTCCTGCAAGCCGACGCCGGAACGAGGACGGCCTCGATCACCGGGGGGTACCTGGCGCTCGCGCTCGCCCTCGGGAAGCTGGGGGACGCCGAGGGGGGACTCCTCAGGGACTCCGTCGCGGCCGTATCGGTCGGGCTCGTCGACGGCGAACCGAGGCTCGACCTCTGTTACGAAGAGGATGCCGGCGCAGAGGTCGACTTCAACGTGGTGATGACGGGCGGCGGGGCGCTCGTCGAGGTGCAGGGGACGGCCGAGGGCGCGCCCTTCAGCCGTGCGCAGCTCGACGGCCTGCTGGACCTGGCCGCCGCGGGGATCGCGCAGCTCTCCAAGGTCCAGGCCGAAGCGCTCGGCGTCTGAGCCATGGCGCTCCCACCCCGGATCGCGCTCGCGACGCGGAACCCGCACAAGATCCGTGAGCTGACCCGTATCTGCGCGGACTGGCCGGTCGAGTGGGCTTCGATCCAGGACCACGACCCCGCGATGTTCCCGAACGTGGACGAGACGGGCGAGACGTATCAGGAGAACGCGATCCTCAAGGCGTCGGCCGTCGCGAGCGCGGCCGGGATGGCCGCGCTCGCCGACGACTCGGGCATCGAGGTCGATGCCCTCGGCGGGAGGCCGGGCCCGCGAAGCGCCCGCTTCGCGGGCCCGGACGCGTCGGACGAGCGCAACCTCGCCGAGCTGATTCGGGCGATCCGGGGGGTTCCCGCGGCCGGGCTCACGGCGCGCTACCGATGTCTGGCCGTCCTCGTCGAACCCGAGGGAGGCGAGGTCGTCCAGGCGGAGGGCGTCTGCGAGGGAACGCTCGTGACGAAGCCGCGAGGGACTGATGGCTTCGGGTACGACCCGATCTTCGTCCCGGTCGGATGGGAACGGACGATGGCGGAGCTTCGGCCGGAGGAGAAGGACCGGATCAGTCATCGCGGACGGGCGCTCCGGTCGCTCCGCGAGTGCCTCTGAGGCCGTCCACTGTGGCTGCCGTGCAGCACCGGATACCGAACTCAAGGTAGGCCGGGCCCCCGCCGAGGACTCTTCCGTGGATGTCGACGACCGCGATAGGCGGGCGCTTCCGCTGGAAGCGTTCCTTTCCGGGCGCCCGCCGGCCTACGTCCTGGCGGTCGCCATCGCGTTCGTCGTCGCCGTCGGCGTGACCGACCACTTCATGGGGGCGAACATCTCGTTGGCTCCGTTCTACGTCCTGCCGATCCTGATCGCGACGTGGAACGTCGGGAGGGCGTGGGGGTTCCTCGTTGCCGGCCTGGCGGCGATCGCGATGCAGCTCGCCGACGTGCGAGCGTTCGAGACCAACGTGTTCGTGCCATCGTGGAACGCGTTCGTCTGGTATGCGGTATTCCTGTTCGTCGTCTGGTTGCTCGCGATCATCCGCGATCACGTCGATCGTCAACGCAGCCAGCTGGCGTCGCAGGAAGAGGTGTCCGACGACCTGCGCGCGCAGAACGACATGAAGAACACGCTCCTGCGCGCCGTCTCGCACGATCTGAAGGGGCCGCTCGCCGGGATCCTGGGTGCGATGCAGACGATCCGCCGCGCCGAGCAGCTGGTGCTGACCGACGTCGAGCTCAACGACCTCTACGGGGTGATCGAGCAAGCCGGCACCAAGGCATCGCGGCTCGTCGACGACCTCTTGGACCTGGACCGCCTGCGGCGAGGGCAGCTGCAGCCGGAGCGGGAGCCGACGGACATCGGTGCGCTGGCCGACCGACTCGCCCACGAGCTTCCTTCGCTGTCGGGTCATCCGGTCCGGATCGAGAGCGAGAAGGGTCTGCTGGCGGACGTGGACACGGCCAAGGTCGAGCGGATCGTCGAGAACCTCCTCAACAACGCGGCGCGCCACACGCCGGCCGGAACGCCGATCGAGATCGGTGTCCTCGAGGAGGATCGCGGTGTGGTCGTGGTCGTCGAGGACCAAGGACCGGGCGTGCCGGACGACATCAAGGACGAGATCTTCGAGCCCTTCCGACAGGGGGACGGCGCCCGCGGCGGGGTCGGGATCGGTCTGTCCCTCGTGAAACGGTTCGCCGAGCTCCACGGCGGGTCTGCGCGGATCGAGGACCGGCCGGGCGGCGGAGCTCGGTTCGTGGTCGTGCTGCCCGGCGAGGTCCAGCATCTGCTCGAGCCGGCGCCGCTCCGAGCCGTCTGACGACGGCGCTCGGATGTGCTCGTCAGAGATGTTGCGTTGAAGAGATCGTGCTCATCTGCCGATACCTATCGGGACCGCGCAACCAAGGCGCACACGCTCTGAAGGCTCGGAGGAGGCCACGGCGATGAGGGGGAGAGGTGTTCTCGCCGCGACGTTGCTCGCCTTCGTGGCCCCCGTCGTGGCATCCGCGATCGCACGGGCAGGAACCGATACGGGCGATCCTGGCATCATCGTGACGACTCCGAGTCCGGGCGGCTACATGAGTTACGGAGGGATGCGTCTGCAGGCGATCGGCGCGACGGGACCCACCTTCGACGAGCATCTCGGCGTCGCCGATCTCACGCCCTCGACGAACCGGGTCGAGATGAACTTCTCCCCCGCGAGCTTCGCGCTGAACGGGAACTCCGGCGGGACCTCGGGGGACTGCGTCGGCAACTACGCCGTCGGCTCCGTCGCGACGCCCGCGACGAATGACGTCTCCCTCGCGTGGGACCCCACCGCCGGCACGCTCACGTCGCGACTGACGAACGCCACGCTCACCTGCACGATCGTGTTCCGGAACTTCGCCCAGGAGTTCGCGAACGCCAAGAGCTGGACCCTCGCCCGCGCGCAGTCGGCGCTCGTCGATGTCAACGCCCTGCAGGTCACGGCGGACGACCGTCAGGCGGGGTCGCTCGTCACCTTGACCCGTGGGACGGTCGACGGCGGCGCGCCGCTCGGCGAGATGGACCCGGGCCGCGGCGCGAGCACCACGTGGCTCGGCACCGGGTACGACTTCGACGCCCCGAACGGCTTCACCCTTTCCGGATCGCTGAGCCTCGGGGGAACCTTCGGGACGTGCGAGAACACATGCGCGCTCCAGATCACCTTCGGCCATTTCACGCCTCCGAACCGACCGCCCGTCGTGCGTGACCACGCGGAGGACGCGGCCGGGTACGAGGGCGACACGCTCTCGACGCACGGCACCTTCGCGGACCCCGACGGCGACCTGCTCACGATCAGCGGATCCGGTGCCGGGACGGTGACGGATCACGGCGACGGAACCTGGTCCTGGCGGTACGTCCCCCGTGGCGTGGGAAGCGACTCGGTGACCGTCACGGCATCAGACGGGAAGGGCGGCACGGCGACCGATGTCTTCACCTGGACCGCCGAGAACGTCCCGCCGGAGGTTCGCGACCACGCGGGGGATGCCTCCGGAGACGAGGGCGACACGCTCACGACGCACGGCTCCTTCGCGGATCCCGACGGTGATCCGCTCTCGGTCGGTGGATCCGGCGCCGGATCGGTGACCGACCACGGCGACGGAACCTGGTCCTGGACGTACGTGCCGCCCGATGACGGGACCGGCACGGTGACCGTCACGGCCTCGGACGGCGAAGGCGGCACCGTCACCGACACGTTCGCATGGTCCGTCGGCAACGTGCCGCCGTCGATCGTCTCGCTGACGCCGAGTGCGACCACGGTTCTGGCCGGTGCCGAGGTGTCGTGGACCGTCGTCGCGGCCGACCCCGGCACCGACGACACGTTCACGTGGTGGTTCGACGGCGGGCCCGGTGTTCCGGGCGGGCTGACCACCACCTACACGGCCAGCTACGCCGCATGCGGTACGTACACGTTGGACGCGAAGGTGGCCGACGACGATGGCGGATCCGACGATGCGACGTCCGATGCGGGCGTCACCGTCGTGGAGGCGGCCGCCTTGTCTCCGGTCGAGCCCGGGGGCGTCAACGTCGTCCAGAAGGGTCAGGTCGTGCCGGTCAAGGTCCAGGTCGGATGCGGCGGCGAGCCGCCGAGCGACCTGCACCCGACGATCGAGCTCGCGTACGCCGGCGGAACCTACCCGGCCGATTCCGTCTCGGCCGTCGACGCACCCGGCGTCATGCGCTGGAGCGAGGACCGGTACGAGTACAACCTGCGGGTCCCGCGGTCGCTCGGTGGCGCCGAGCTGGCCAAGGGCGACCTGGTCACGGTCCGGGTGGAGCCCTTCGGCGCCTCGGGAGGCGCCCTCGAGATCGTCCTGCAGATCCGCAAGTAGCCGCGTGCGTCCGCCCGGGTCGAGGTGTCTCCGGCAGCTGCGATGATGGCGAGCCCGTCGGGAGAGGGATCGCCGTGGAACCCATCGCAACCGAGCGGCTCGTGCTGCGACCGTTCGCACCGAACGACTTCGAGGCGCTCTTCTCGTACCAATCGCGCCCCGACGTCGCCACCTGGCTGCCTTGGACCGCCCGCGACGAGGACGAGGTGCGGGTCGCGCTCGGCAAGAAGCTCGCGAGCGTGGCGATCGCCGACGAGGGTGACGTCCTCGCGCTCGCGATCACACGGAAGGACACGGGCGAGCTGGTCGGTGACGTGATCCTCGAGTTCGTCAGCGCGGAGCACCGTTTGGGCGAGATCGGGTACATCGTCCACCCCGACCACCAGGGTCTGGGCTACACGACCGAGGCGTGTCGCGAGATCCTGCGGATCGCCTTCGACGATCTCGGGCTCCACCGCGTGATCGGACGAGTGGAGCCTCGGAACCAGGCGTCGGCTCGCGTCCTGGAGAAGCTGGGGATGCGGCGCGAGGCGCACTTCATCGAGAACGAGTTCATCAAAGGCGAATGGCAGAGCGAGGCGATCTACGCGATCCTCGATCGGGAATGGCTCGACCTCGCGGATCGCTCGTGACCGGTTCCGGCGCCGATGCCGTCCTGATCACCGGGTCTGTTCGGCACGGGCGAGAGCTCCGTCGCGATCGAGATCGCCGACATCCTCGAGAAGCGCGAGGCGCCATACGCGGTGACGAGCTCAAGAACGCGCGGGCGTGGGCTGCCTTGGGTCAGGGGACCGGCTTCGGGGATCTCTCGATCGCCAACGATCTCGCGTGGCGGGGAGTCGCGGACGAGATCATCCAGCTGCTGGGCTGGGACGCCTGACCGCCAACGGTCCCGACCTCAGGCGACTTCTGGCGGCACGTTCTGGTTCCGGTGGAAGAGGTTCGTCCGATCGTAGTGGTCCTTGATCGCCGCCAGCCGCTCCCACGTGGAACGCGGGTACGCCTCGTGGACGCGTTCGGCGCCCTCGTCGGCGAGGAAACCGACGTACGCGGCCGCGGGCTGGTCCCTGCGGAGGTCGCCCATCAGTCCGTTCACCCAGGCTTCATGTTCGGGGCGCTCATCCCGGTTCTCGTAGAGGGACGCGACGCTCACCATGAACCTCCGATCGCGGTGTGCGAACGCCGTCGCGTCGCTGGGCACGCGCGCCATCGCGCCGCCGAGCGCTCGGATCTGGGTGACGCGCATCCGCGGTCGCGACGCTTCGAGCCGCTCGAGGATCATCTCGATGGCGCCATCGTCGACCTCGTCGACCAGCGACGTCCGGGAGACGGCGATCGGGTGGTAGTCGGGATCCTCCGGCAGGTAGATCTCGGGATACGGCTTGGGGCCGATCATGTCCGCGATCGGCTCCGCGATCGATCGGAATGGCGCTACGGCTCCCTCGCCGGCCTCCCCGCCGCCGGCGTGCACGACGAAGGCCATGATGATGAGCTCGCCGTGGCGCTCCTCGGGGAGGAGCGGCATCGGCGGGGCGGGCATGACGTTCGCGATCGTCGAGACCTCGTCGGGGGCGTCGTGCGCCTCCTCGAGGAAGCGGTGCAGGGTCTCCGGCGTCGCCGGGAGGAACAGCAGGCCACCCACGACCTCCTCGAGCGGATGGAGGCGATAGCGGAACCGGGTCGCGACGCCGAAGTTCCCTCCGCCCCCGCGGATCGCCCAGTACAGATCGGGCTCGTGCTCGGCGTCGACGATCCGGACCTCACCGTCGGCGGTCACGATCTCGGCGCCCAGGAGGCTGTCGATCGTCATGCCTTGCGCGCGCACCAGGAACCCGATGCCACCACCGAGCGTGATCCCGCCGATCCCGACCGAGGCCGTGTCCCCGAAACCCGTCGCCAGTCCCCGAGCCGCCGCCGCGGTCGTGTACTCGCCCGCGGTGAGCCCGGCCTCGGCCCACGCGGTGCGGGCGGCGGTGTCGATCTCCAACGCGCGCAGGTCGCGGAGGTCCAGGACGATCCCGCCGGTGGTCGTGCAATGCCCGGCCGGGCTGTGCCCGCCGCTGCGAACTGCGAGCTCGAGGCCGGTGTCGCGGGCGGCGGCGATCACCCGGGACACGTCCAGTGCGTCCGCCACCCGAACGATCACGGCGGGGTGCTCATCGATGTCGCCGAGGAACACCCGCCGCATCTCGTCGTAGTCCGGGTCGTCGGGAGCGACGACCCGACCCGTGACGTCGGTCCGGAGCTTGGCGATCCAGGTCTGCGCGTCTGACGTGGGACTCACGCGATCTCCTTCATGGCGTTCTGACAAGCGTGACGACGGTGGTGGGGGCCGGAACTCATCGGTCCGGGACCGATGAGTTCCGCCCCCCGCTCACGTCAGGACCTCCCGAGGCGATGGAAGCGTTCGTGTGCGACGTCGGCTCCCTCGTCGAACCGGATGTCGCCGCCGTGGAGGCCCTCGCGCGGCTGCAGCTCGCGGCTCGGCGATCCGGGTGCCGGATCACCCTGTCCGACGTGACGCCCCAGCTCCATGAGCTGCTCAAGCTGATGGGGTTGGAGGCCATCTTCCCGCGGAAGGGATCAGCGCTGGATGCGAGGGGGAAGCCGGAAGAGAGGGAACAGCCGCTCGGTGTCGAGGAAGAAGGTGATGCCGGCGATCGCCCCGTCGCGGATCTCGAGGACCTGCAGCGACCAGGGCTCGAGCGACCCCTCAGGCCCCGGCTTGTACTGCCCGAACGCGGGCGAGCCGTTCGCTTCGACCGGGAGCAAACGTGAGTCGCGGCAGCCGATCCCGGGTCCCAGGCACCAGGCCCGGACGTCGTCGTGCGTCTGGAGCCATAGCTCGTACGGGGGCATCGACCAGGTCGCGTCTTCGCGGAGCAGCGACGTGAGCGCGTCCATGTCGTAGCGCTCGAAGGCGCCGACGTAGCGCTGCAGGAGCCCCCGCTGCTCCTCGTCGGTCGGGTCGAGCGCGTCCGTCGCACTGAGGTCGATCGCGTCCAGGGTCGCCCGCGCGCGCTGGAGAGCGCTGTTCACGGAGGCGACGGTCGTGTCGAGCAGTTCCGCGACCTCCGCCGCCTTCCACGCGAGCACCTCACGCAGGATCAGCACGGCTCGTTGCTTGGGCGGGAGATGCTGCAGGGCGGCGACGAGCGCGAGGCGGATGGACTCGCGCTCGTTGGCGACCTCCGCCGGGTCCCCGTCGGCCGGGATCACCCGGCCGTCGGGGACCGGCGCGATCCACGCGACTTCGGGGAGGGGTTCGCGCAGCTCGGAGCTCGCCTGGCGGGCCGGTCCCAGGTCCATCGGCCGCGCGCGTCGCTCCTTGCCGTTCAGCATGTCGAGGCAGACGTTCGAGGTGATCGTGTAGAGCCACGACCGGAGCGACGCGCGCTCCTGGAAGGTGTCGTAGCTCTTCCACGCCCGGAGGAACGCCTCCTGGACGGCATCTTCGGCTTCGAACGGAGAGCCGAGCATCCGGTAGGCGTACGCGGTGAGCTCCCGCCGGTATCGCTCGAGCTGGGCTTCGAGGTCCTCGGGCCTGTCTGCCGCTGCGGCGCCGTTGGTCGTCGTCGGGCTCGTCATGGTCGTTCGGGCGTGGAGCGACCACCGTATCAGCGGAAGCGACCTACGACGCCGTTGCCGGGCAGGCGTCGACGTGGAGGTATTGACGGCACTCGTCTTCGGTGAGGGATCGCGTCACCTTCTGCTGGGCGATCGCGAGCAGATCGTCGATATCGAGCGCCCAGACACGCACCATGCCCTCACGCCCGAAGTTCTTGGCGGCGAGCATCGAGCCGTCCGGACGCACTACGGGTTCTGGCGGCCGATCACGGCGATCCAGATGGCCGACGACGACGGCAACCCGGCGACGATCCAGGATGCGACCTGGGAGCCGCTGATCGTCACCCCGCCCTACCCCGACTACCCGAGCGGTCTCACCTCGATCGTCGGGGTCCTTTCCCGCGTCGTGTCCCGCACGCTCGGCGGGGACGCGTCGATCTGAACATCACCTCGATCGCCGCCGGCCTCCCAGGGCCTCCGCTCACGCGTCACTACGAGTTGGCGGCGGATCTGAACCGGGACGCGGTCGATGCCAGGGTGTGGTCGGGGATCCACTTCCGGACCGCTGATGTCGTGGGGAACGGGATCGGCACGCGCATCGGTGATTGGGCGCTGGACCACTACTTCCAGCCGGTGTAGACGGGGTGGCGGGGGAGGGGCGGGCCGCGGGAGCGCGGCCCGCGCCCACAAACTCGACCGGTCCCCTATCGATCTGCGCGACGCCCGATCACGGAGCGGAGCCCTTGTACCAATCGGTGAGCGCCGAAGTGATCGCCAACTTCCGCCTCGACCCCATGGCGTGCCAGCAGCTCGGGGACCCGATCGGTATCGATCAGCACGTTGTCGTGACGCTCGTCGTCCCGGCGCCAGGTGCCGTCGTCGTTGCGCATGAAGATCGCCATCTGGCGGACGAACCGGTCGGGCGATGGGACGGAGGTCACCGTCACGAGCGCCCAGTCCTCGCCCACCCATCCTCGCGGGAGCGCGTCCGCTCGCTCGGAACCCCAGGTCAGGTCGCACAGGTCGATCGCGAGGAGGCCGCCGGGCCGGAGCGCGTCCGCGGCCGCGATCAGCGCACGGT
>JBKOZW010000001.1:0-11134 GCA_046726095.1 Actinomycetota bacterium | reverse complement strand
CATCTTCGTCACGGGGGGTGTCGCCTCCGGGCTCGGCAAGGGCATCACCACCGCTTCCCTCGGTCGCCTCTTCGCTTCCCGCGGGCTCAAGGTCGTCCTCCAGAAGCTCGATCCCTACGTCAACGTCGACCCCGGGACGATGAACCCGTTCGAGCACGGAGAGGTCTTCGTGCTCGACGACGGCGCCGAGACCGACCTCGATCTGGGCCACTACGAGCGCTTCCTCGATGCGGACCTGCACCGCGGGTCCAACTTCACGACCGGCGCGGTGTACTCGTCCGTGATCGCCAAGGAGCGACGGGGCGATTACCTGGGCAAGACGGTCCAGGTGATCCCGCACATCACCGATGAGATCAAGGCCCGGGTCCGCGCCCTCGCGGAGGCCGAGCAAGCGGATCTCCAGGTCGTCGAGATCGGCGGCACCGTAGGCGATATCGAGTCGCTCCCGTTCCTGGAGGCGGTGCGTCAGCTCAGGAACGAGGTCGGCCGCGATCGATGCGCGTTCGTCCACGTCTCGCTGATGCCGTTCATCGGTCCGTCCGGGGAGCTGAAGACGAAGCCGACCCAGCACTCCGTCAAGGAGCTTCGAGCCCTCGGTCTGCAGCCGGACGCGATCGTGTGCCGTTCCGATCGCCCGATCGGCCGCAACCTCAAGGAGAAGGTCTCCCTCCTGTGCGACGTGCCGATCGCCGGGGTGATCAGCGCGCCGGATGCGCCTTCGATCTACGAGGTCCCGCTCGTCTTGCACCGCGAAGGTCTGGATGCGCTGCTGGCCGACCACCTCCGCGTCGGTGGTGAGCCCGATCTGTCCGAGTGGACGGCGCTCGTCGACCGCGTGCACGCCGCCACCGATGCCGTCGACATCGCCGTCGTCGGCAAGTACGTGTACCTCCGGGACGCGTACCTCTCGGTGATGGAGGCGCTCCGACACGGGGGGTTCCACCACGGAGCCGACGTCCGGATCCTCTGGACCGCGTCGGATGACCTGGGAGATGACGCGACCGAGCTCGCGTTGTCCGAGATGGACGGCATCCTGATCCCGGGAGGGTTCGGCGTGCGAGGGGTCGAGGGCAAGGTGGATGCCGCGCGGTTCGCCCGCGAACGCGGCGTCCCGTTCCTCGGGATCTGTCTCGGTCTCCAGTGCGCGGTGATCGAGATCGCGCGGAGCGTCTGCGGGCTCGAGGGAGCCAACTCGAGCGAGTTCGACCCGGCGACCCCGCACCCGGTGATCGATCTGCTCCCGGAGCAGAAGGACGTCACCGACCTCGGAGCGACGATGCGGCTGGGCGCGCAACCCTGTTACCTGGAGCCGGGGACCCGCGCCGCAGCTGCGTACGCCGCCGACGTCGTGGAGGAGCGCCACCGGCACCGGTACGAGGTCAACCCGGCGTACCACGACGCGCTCCGGGCCGGCGGCCTCGTGATCAGCGGATCGTCGCAGAAGGGCCGACTGGCTGAGATCGTGGAGCTCCCGGATCATCCCTTCTACGTCGCCGGCCAGTTCCACCCGGAGCTCCGCTCGCGACCCACCCGCCCGCACCCACTGTTCCGTGAGTTCGTGGGCGCGGCCGTCGAGCACCGGCGGACGCGCGCGAGCGCGGGCGAGCGGATCGTCGTTACGGGCTGACGCGTTCGGCGATGCCCGAACCGGCCGCGTCTCGGGTCTCGTACGCCGGCAGGTATCTCTCGATCGTCACGGAGACGTGGCCGGGGATCGGGGAGTGGGAGGTCCTGCGCAAGCACAGCGCGGTCGCGATCGTCCCGATCACGCCGGACGACGACGTGATCATGGTCCGACAGTTCCGTGTCCCGGTGCGACAGGAGCTCCTCGAGGTCCCGGCCGGACTCCTGGACGTCGACGGCGAGGACGCCCTGACGTGCGCGGGTCGGGAGCTGGAAGAGGAGACGGGCTTCCGCGCCCGGTCGATCGCGTTCCTGGGCGGCCTCTACATGTCACCGGGCGCATCCGACGAGTACGTCCATCTCTTCCTCAGCGAGACGGACCGGGTCCCGACCGGAACGCCGGAGGCCGGCATCGAGATCGTCCGCAGACCCTTCGGCGACATGGTGGGCGCCGCTCGCGCGGGTCGCGTGCGTGACGCGATGACCACGGTCGCGCTCCTGCTCGCGGCGGAGCGCCGAACCCCGGCGTGAGCGGGACGGCGCTCGAACGCGACACGGAACGGTTCCTGACGCACCTGGTCGCCGAGCGTGGTCTCTCCGACAACACGGTCGCGGCGTACCGGCGCGACCTCCGCCGGTACCTGGCGTTCCTGACCGCGCGCAACGTCGACCGACCCGACGACGTCGATGCCGGCGACGTGCGCTCCTTCGTCGCGTCCGTCTCGGCCTCGACGCATGGGCCAGAGGATGACCCCTATCAAGCGACGTCGGTGGCGCGGACGCTCTCGGCGGTGCGCTCGTTCCACCGCTTCCTGCTCCGCGAGGGGATCGTGGACCGCGATCCGACCGCCGACGTCGTGCGGCCCAGACTGCCCCGGGCGCTGCCGCACCCGCTCGGTCTCGAGGAGGTCCGGCGTCTCCTCGAGACGCCGGACCCCTCGACCGCCGTCGGCCTCAGGGACCGGGCGATCCTCGAGGTGCTCTACGGTGCGGGTCTGCGCGTCTCGGAGCTCACGAGCCTCGACGTGGACGACCTGGATCTCCACGAGGGCTTCGTCCGTGTCGTGGGGAAGGGCGGCAAGGAACGCGAGGTCCCGATGGGCCGCCACGCCCGGGAGGCCCTGGAGGCCTACCTCACCCGTGGCCGGCCGGAACTGACGGGGCCGCGCAGCCGGGGCGCGGTCTTCCTGAACACCCGCGGGGGCAGGTTGACCCGGCAGTCGTGCGCGAAGCTCCTCGCGGCCCACTCGTCCGCGGCAGACCTGGCACGTCGCGTCTCGCCCCACGACCTGCGACACTCGTTCGCGACGCACCTGCTGGAAGGAGGGGCCGACGTCCGGGTGGTGCAGGAGCTGTTGGGCCACGCGAGCGTCGCGACGACCCAGATCTACACGCTGGTAACGAAGGAGCACCTGCGCGAGGTCTACCTCACGGCTCATCCGCGGGCGCGCGGCCGGAACGGGAAGGGGCGATGAGCGATGCTCGACGCGGCGAAGCTGGAGCGACTGGGTGCGCAGCTGTCGCACCAGCGGACCGACTTGCGGCGCGAGATCGAGGAGTACGGCGCCGACCCGGATTCGGACGAGGTGTCCTTCGAAGGCGATGCCGGCTTCTCTGACAGATCGCACAGCACGGAGGAGCGCGCCCGGGTGATCGCGGTCATCCGCGCGCTCCGATCGAACCTCCATGACGTGGATCATGCGCTCGCCAAGATGGACGCGGGAACGTACGGAACGTGCGAGCGGTGCGGCAAGCCGATCGCCGAGGAGCGGCTCGACGCGATCCCGTGGGCGCTCCTGTGCATCGACTGCAAGAAGCTGACGGCATGAGCCCCGCCCCGAAGGTATCCAAGGTGTGCCTCCTCGTCTGTGATTCGTGGGGCGTCGGCGACGCGCCGGACGCGGGTGCCTACGGCGACCTCGGGTCGGACACGCTCGGCAACATGTCGAGAGCCGTCGGAGGGTTGCGGGTCCCCAACCTCGAGGCTCTGGGGATCGGCCTGCTGACCGCGATCGAAGGGGTGGAGCCGCGAGCCGAGGCCGGGACGGCGCACGGTCGGGCGACGGAGGTCTCGGCCGGCAAGGACACCACGACCGGCCACTGGGAGATGATGGGTATCCGGCTCGAGCGTCCTTTCCCGCTCTATCCCGACGGGTTCCCGCCGGAGATCATCCGGCCGTTCGAAGAGGCGATCGGTCGCGACGTGCTCGGCAACGTCCCCGTCTCCGGCACCGAGATCATCGAGCGCCTGGGCGAGGAGCACCTGCGGACCGGAAGGCCGATCGTGTACACAAGCGGAGACTCGGTCTTCCAGGTGGCCACGCACGTCGACGTCGTCCCGCTCGATCAGCTCTATGCGTGGTGCCGGGTCGCGCGCGGTCTCCTCACCGGCGAGCACGCCGTCGGCCGGGTCATCGCCCGCCCGTTCGAAGGGCCCCCGGGGGCGTTCGTGCGCCGTCCCGAGCGGCGGGACATCAGCCTGCCGCCACCGGGGCCAACCGTGTTGGATCGCCTGATGGACGCCGGGATCCCCGTCGTCGGCATCGGGAAGATCCAGGACATCTTCGATCGTCACGGGATCACCGACGCCGCGTACTCGGACTCCAACGACGACGGGCTCGATCTGACGATCGACCGGGTCGCGAAACCGGGCCCCGCCTTCGTGTTCACGAACCTCGTCGACTACGACTCCAAGTACGGCCACCGAAACGATCCGCGCGGGTACGCGGCGGCCGTCGAATCGTTCGATCGCCGGCTCCCCGACGTGATCGGCGCGCTCGGCGACGGGGTGGTCATGATGACCGGCGACCATGGGTGCGACCCGACCACCGCCTCGACCGATCACACCCGTGAACGGACCCCGCTACTCGTCGCCGGGCTCAACGGCGGACCGTTCGACCTGGGGACCCGGACGACGTTCGGGGACCTCGGCCACACGGTCGCCGACCTGCTCGGGGTCGAGGTGACCGGGCTCGAGGGGCGGTCGTTCGCGCCCGAGATGGGGTGCGGATGACCCGCCCGAGCGTGATCAGGACGTCATGCCGAGGTTCAGGGTTCGGGGTCCAGCCCGCCGGATCCGGGTCTCACGTTGAGGTTGAGGGTTCTGCGAGGGGGAGAGACCACTGGAGGCTCGCCTGACGATGAGCCTCTGGGATCCCCGAACGACGATCGCGGCCAAGCGTGACGGCGAGACCCTCTCGGCCGATCGGGTGAAGCGATTCGTGCTGGCCTACGCGGCTGGCGAGGTGGACGACGGACCTGCGGCGGCATTCCTGATGGCATCCCTCCTCAACGGGCTCGATGCCGGCGAAACCCTCGCGATGACCAGGGCGATGATCGCGTCCGGCGACACACTCTCCTTCGGGGAACTGGACCGCCCCGCGGTCGACAAGCACTCGACCGGAGGGGTCTCGGACGGGGTCACGCTCGTGTTCGCGCCGCTGGCCGCGTCGCTCGGTTTGGCGGTGGCGAAGCTCTCCGGCCGAGGCCTGGGCCACACGGGCGGCACGCTCGACAAGCTGGAGTCGGTCCCCGGGTTCAGGACGGACCTCGACCCCGAACGGATGGCCCGGCAGGTGCGCGAGATCGGATGCGCCGTCGCCGCCCAGTCGCCCCGTCTCGTCCCGGCCGACGGCGCCCTGTATGCGCTGCGCGATGCGACCGCGACCGTTCCCTCGATCCCCCTGATCGCGGCCAGCGTGATGGCCAAGAAGCTCGCGGTCGACTCCGACCTGATCCTGCTCGACGTGAAGGCGGGGTCGGGCGCGTTCATGAAAACGGTCGGGGCCGCGGGCGAGCTCGCGGCGGCCTGCCGCGAGCTCGCCCGCGGCGCCGGTCGGCGCTGCGGGGTCGCGGTGACCGATATGTCGCATCCCCTGGGCGACGCCGTCGGGAACGCGTTGGACGTCGCGGAGGCGGTGGCCGTCCTTGGAGGGAACCACACGGGGAACCTCCGGGACCTCGCCGTCTGGTTCGCCGCGAGAGCCCTCGCATGCACGACCGACGTCTCCTTCGAGGAGGCGAGCGCTCGCGCCGGACGAGCGCTGGATGATGGCTCGGCCCTCGAGCGATTCGGCCGGATGGTGGAGGCGCAGGGTGGCGACCCGCGGGTGATCGACGACCCCGTCGAGGTCCTCCCGCGGGCCGCGATCGTCTCCCCGCTCGTCGCCGAACGCGGCGGGACCGTGACCGCGATGGACGCCGAAGACATCGGCTTCGCGGCGGGGGCTCTCGGGGCCGGTCGGATGCGGAAGGGCGATCCGATCGACCCCGCGGTCGGTATCGTCATCCGACCGAAGATCGGAGACCGGATCGAGCTGGGCGAGACGATCGGCGAGGTCCACGCGCGGACCGACGCGGACGCCGCCGGGGCGGCGCGCCGGACCCTGGCCGCGCTCTCGTTCGGCGAGGTTCCGGTCCCGCCCCCCGAGCTCGTGCTCGGGTGGCTCGAGCCCGACCCCCCGGCCCGAGACGAGGAGTGATCGTGAGGGAGGTGCTGGCGGTCGGGAACTTCACGGGCCTCGGGATCCGCCTGGCGATCTACATGCTTGCCTCGCTGCTCGTGGGGATGTCCCTGCGCGAGTACGTCCGCGCTCGCGCGATCCTCTCGGTCGGGGATCCGACGCCGCGGCTCTGGGGTCGCGTGAGCTGGCACCCCAAGACGTGGTTCGACCCGTTCGGAAGCGGGGTCCTCCCAGGTCTGATCGCGATCCTCTGGACGGCCGGGTCGCTGCTGATCCCTGCCGCGTACGGCAAACCCGCCCCGATCGACCCGGGTCGCTTCCGGCAGCCGGTCCGCGACACCCTGATCGTGTCAGTGGCCGGGCCGATCTCGACCCTCGCGGTGGGGATCGCGGCTGGGCTCGCGCTCCGTGCGACCGGGCTGTCGGGCGAGTTCGGTCGGTTCATCCTCACGATCTGCTTCACGAGCATGTCGCTGACGGTGTTCCATCTGCTCCCGATCCCGGGGCTGGACGGAGCTCGGATGGTTGCCCTGGCGTTGCCTCCGGACGCCGCACGCGTGTACCGCGACGTCGACAAGTACCTCCCCCTGCTCGTCCTCGTGATCCTGTTCCTGTTCAGCTCGCTGGCGCTCGGGTTCCTCACCACGATCGCCGGAGCCTTGTGCAGCGCCGCGAGCGGCGTGACCTGCGTCTAGGGCTGCGACACCGGCTCCCGAGCGCCCCGAGACCCGGCGCTATCATCGCGGCCATCGTGAGCAGCCCGAACGCGTCCGCACCCCAACGCGTCCTGACGGGGTTCCGTCCGACCGGCCCGTTGCACGTCGGTCACTGGGCGGGCAACGTCGGAAACGCCGTTCGTCTGCAGGACGAGGGGTACGAGTGCTTCTACTTCGTCGCCGATTGGCACATGCTGACGACGCACTACGACCGGGTCGACGAACTCCCGGCGAACGTGGAAGGCCTCGTGCTGGATCTGCTGGCGGCCGGGATCGACCCCGAGCGGTCGGTCGTGTATCGGCAATCGGCGCTCCCCGAGGTCGCGGAGCTGGCCCTCCTGCTGGGGATGCTGACGCCGCTCGGATGGCTCGAGCGCGTCCCCACGTACAAGGAACGCCTGCGCGACATGGCCGAGCGCGACATCGCGAACCTGGGGCTGCTCGGGTACCCGCTGTTGCAGACGGCGGACATCGTGATCGTGCGCGGCGAGGTCGTCCCGGTCGGGGAGGATCAGCTCTCGCACCTCGAGCTCTCGCGTGAGATCGTCCGGCGGTTCAACCGGCTCTACGGCGAGGTCCTGCTCGAGCCGCGATCGTTGTTGTCGGAGGCGCCCGCGATCCCCGGTTCCGATGGCCGCAAGATGTCGAAGTCGCTCGACAACACGATCGAGCTCGCGGCCGAGCCCGACGAGATCCGTGCCCGCGTCCGCTCGTTCGTCACCGACCCCCAGAAGATCCGACGCGGAGACCCCGGCCGTCCGGAGATCTGCCCGATCTTCGCGCTGCATCAGTCGTTCTCTCCGGACGACGTCGCTCGCGTCGAGGCCACGTGCCGAACGGGCGAGCTCGGGTGCGTCGACTGCAAGACGCTCCTGGCCGATCATCTGATCGATCGTTTCCAAGGGTTCCGCGAGCGCCGCGCCGAGCTCGCTCGGACCCCAGGATTGGTGAACGACGTGCTCACGGCTGGGATCGAACGAGCGCGTCCTGCGGCCGTCGAAACGCTCGCGGCGGTACGGACCGCGATGCATCTCGGGACCGACACATGAGCGATCCCGGAACGATCTCCGACGCATCGGCAGCCGGCTTCGCCGTCGAGGTCCCCGGCTTCAGCGGGCCGTTCCGGTTGCTGTCCGATCTGATCCTGGAGCAGAAGGTGGACGTCTGTGACGTGCCGATCGCGTCCGTCACCGACACGTTCCTCACGTACGCGAAGGACGCGGAGGCTTGGAGCCTCGAAGAGGCGACGTGGTTCCTGGCGATCTGCGCGATCCTGCTGGAGCTCAAGGTCGCGAGGCTCACCCCGCGTCAGAGCGAGCCGGACGAGGACGATCTCGTCGGCGGGTCACCGGACCTGCTCTACGCGCGCTCGATCGAGCTCCGCGCGTTCCGCGCGGTCGCCGTCGAGCTCGCCCGGCGGCTCGAGGACGAGGCCGGGTACTTCACGCGCGACGTGGGTCCCGGGCCAGGGTTCTCCCACCTCTACCCGGACCCGATGACGTCGGTGACGGCGGATGAGCTCTCGTCGCTCGCGGCACAGCTGCTCCGTCCTCCGCCGACGTTGGATCTGTCCCACGTCACCCCGATCCGCTACACGGTGCCCGACGCCATGTCGGCCGTCGAAGAGCGATTCGCTGCGTCCGACGCGCGGCAGGCCTCGTTCCGCGAGCTCGTCGCGGACTGCGAGGATCGGATCCACGTGGTAGTTCGGTTCCTGGCGCTGCTCGAGCTCTACCGTGAAGGCAAGGTCGAGCTTCAGCAGGCGGCGACGTTCGGCGAGATCGAGGTCGAGTGGAAGGGATGAAGCTCCGGTGACGGATCACGTTCACGATCACGATACCCGCGCGCTCGAGTCCTTGCTCTTCGTCTCCGACGAGCCGCTCGCGACGACGGTGATCGCCCAGGCGCTCGAGGTCGACCGTCGGACCGCGGAGGCGATGTGCGATCGTCTGGCGACCGACCTCGAGGATCGGGGTTCGGGCCTGGTGCTCCGCCCCGTCGCGGGGGGCTGGCGGCTGTTCACGCACCCCGACGCCCAGAGCGTCGTGGAGCGGTTCATCCTGTCGTCTCGTCAGGCGAGGCTGACGAAGGCCTCGCTCGAAACGCTCGCGATCGTGGCGTACAAGCAGCCGGTGACTCGCCATCAGGTCAGCTCGATCCGCGGCGTGAACTCGGACGGGGTGCTGCGCGCGCTCACGGATCGAGGTCTGATCGAGGAGGCCGGGCGGGACGAGGGACCGGGCCGCCCGCTCCTGTACGGGACCACGCCCCAGTTCCTCGAGCGCCTCGGACTGGTCTCGCTGGCGGCGCTCCCGTCGCTGGCGCCGCTCCTCGGGGACCCGGGCGACGGGGAGGCGGCTCGCATCGCGGTCGACGAGGAGCTCGAGCGCGACCAGGACACCCACGCGGAGCCTCACCCGGACCGCGGCGAGGACTGATGGCCGAAGAGCGGCTCCAGCGCGCGCTCGCGCGGGCCGGTTTCGGGTCGCGCCGGGCGAGCGAGCAGCTGATCGCTCGTGGGGGCGTCCGTGTCAATGGGAAGATCGCGACCCTCGGGGACAAGGTCGACCCCGAGCGGGACCGGATCACGCTGGACGGCGCTCCAGTCAACCTCGATCCTGGCGCCCGCTACTTCAAGCTGAACAAGCCCGCCGGCGTCCTCACCACGATGCGCGACCAGCGGGGTCGCACCGACATCCGCTCGTTCCTCCCCGATGAAGGACCCAGGGTGTTCCCCGTGGGCCGGCTCGATCGTGACACCGAGGGGCTCCTGCTCCTGACGAACGATGGCGAGCTGGCGAACGGCCTGCTCCACCCGAGCTTCGGGATCGAGAAGGAGTACCTGGCGGAGGTGGACGGGGTGCCGACCCCCGCCCAGCTCCGTCTCGTGCGCTCGGGCGTCGAGCTCGACGACGGGTTCGCGCGTGCCCGGTCCGTGCGATCGGTGGACGCGCGCGGCGACCTCGCCCAGCTCTCCCTCGTGATGACGGAAGGCCGCAAGCGAGAGGTCCGTCGCCTCCTCGCCGCCGTCGGGCTTCCCGTCCGGCGTCTGGTCCGCCTGCGGGTCGGTCCGATCCGGATCGGCAGGCTCAGGCCGGGGGAGCTGCGTGAGCTCACGAGCGAGGAGCTCCTCGGTCTGCAGCGCGTCGTCGCCAAGGCGGAGCGTCGCGCCCGCCGCACGGCCGTCGACGACGACCGTCCGCGTCGCTCCTCCATGTAGCCTGACGCCCTCGGACGCAGGTCCGGGTCGTCGCCTCCCCAGGAAGGAACATACGCGTGCGGGTCCGTGCTGCCCGAGGGGCCATCCTCGTCCCCGACGACGGGGCGGAGGCTCTCCTGTCCGCGACCCAGCGGCTCCTCGAGACGATGCTGGAGCGCAACGCGGTCGACACGGAGGATCTCGTGAGCATCCTGTTCACCGTGACCGACGACCTGCGCGCCGCGTTCCCTGCGGAGGCCGCCCGCCGCATGGGGCTCGGCTCCGTCCCGCTCCTGTGCGCGCGCGAGATCCCGGTCGAGGGAGCGATGCCCTCCGTGGTGCGGGTCCTGATGCACTTCCACAGCGACGCCGCCATGGCGGACGTGGCGCACGTGTACCTGGAAGGAGCGGAATCGCTGCGTGATGACCTCGGCGCATCCTGACGGGGACCCGCGCCCGCTCGAGCGCGTCGCGATCGTCGGGACGGGTCTGATCGGGACCTCGATCGCGATGGCGGCGGCGCGCGCCGCCTGCGCGGTGCGCGGGTGGGACGCCGACCCCGGCGTGGCGGCACGCGCCGCCGCCCGGACCCAAGGCGGGATGGCCGAGGCGGCGACGCTCGAAGACGCGGTTCGTGACGCGGACCTCGTCATCGTCTGCACGCCGATCGAGGCGCTCGCGGGAGCGGTCGTCGCGTCGCTGCGGGCGGCTCCTGGAGCGCTCGTGATGGACGCCGGCAGCATCAAGACACACGTCCTCGAGGGGGTGGCCGCCACCGCGGACCCCGGGGACCTCGGACGGTTCGTTGGAAGTCATCCGATGGGCGGCTCGGAGCGATCCGGACCCGAGCACGCCGCCGCGTCCGTCGTCGACGGGATCGTTTGGGCCCTCACGCCAACCGAGGCGACCGCGGCCGAGGTGGTCACGCGGCTCGACGCATGGGTCCACCGGATTGGTGCGAGGCCCGTCCGTCTCGACCCCGGCCGGCACGACCGGCTCGTGGCGTTCGCGAGCCACCTCCCGCAGGTCGCGTCGACCTCGCTCATGGGTCTGGCGGCGGCCGAGGAGGCGGGGGAGCCGGAGATCCTGCTGCTCGCGGCCGGCGGGTTCCGCGATCTGACCCGTCTCGCGTC